>JBJMTR010000265.1:0-22845 GCA_045811565.1 Bradyrhizobium sp. | reverse complement strand
AGCGAGCGGGCGCTGATCCTGCAGAACCTGGTGGAGACGCCGCTGAAGGCCTCCGCCCGGATTCCGGCCGCCCGCGCCGCGCGCGCCATCGAAATACTGGAAATGGCGGCGTTTGCCGAAGATGCCGAGAATTTCACGCTTGAAGTCGGCGAAGCCTTGATCCTGCCCTCGCGCATTGCCGCCCAGGTGGTGAACGATCCCGGCGGCGAGCCTCTCGCCTGCGCGGCGAAGGCGCTGGACATGCCCAGTGCGGTTTTCCAGCGCGTACTGATGTTCCTCAATCCCGAATTGGGCGCTTCGGTGCACTATGTGTTTCGGCTGTCGCGGCTTTACGACCGCTTGAGCGAGCGATCCGCACTGCTGATGTTGGCGGCGTGGCGCGGCTCGACCATGGCGGTTGCCCGCGGCAAATATCAACCCTCGCACTACGACGATGAACGCCATCGCGCGCGATCGGCGCCCTCGCAAAGGCGTTCGCCCGCGCAACCCGGCGCTGCCCCCGTGGTCCGTACGGGCTCGCCGGGTTAAGGGGCCAAGCGCGATCAGCACGGGCAAAAATCAAGCTTTCGCCAGATCCAGAAAATGCCGCCCTGCCCGGTCCTCGGTCTCGACGATCCAGGCATCCGGGTCGAAACGGATTTCCTTGGCAAGACGTTCCTCTACCGATTGCTCCGGAA
The DNA here is from genome assembly GCA_045811565.1 of Bradyrhizobium sp. Taxonomy (GTDB): domain Bacteria; phylum Pseudomonadota; class Alphaproteobacteria; order Rhizobiales; family Xanthobacteraceae; genus Bradyrhizobium. The sequence goes on along the minus strand of JBJMTR010000265.1, from coordinate 22,168 downwards.
CCGGTTGCGGCGATGTCGGCGCAAAGATGCGCTCGACCGGGCGGCTGTCGTCATAGACGGTCTGCGGCGCGGGCGCATACAACATGGCGTTGCCGTCGAGCAGCGCCACCTTGACGAATACGGCCCCGGCTTCTTCCGCGCCACGCCGGCGGACAGCGCCAAAGATTCCCTCGGTCTGGCAGCGGCGCAGATAGCCCGCCACCCAGATACTTGATTTCAAACGCATGTATTGGACGATAGGACACCGTCTCGCGAGACGCTAGAGCGCGATAATTTTTTTCGAAACATCATCGCGCTATATCTTGTTTGCTTGAGCATGATCTCCGCGCAAACGCTTTGCGTTGGTGGCGAGGGGAAAGCGGTGTCCACTTTTCCGGATCATGCTCTAGTCGATCGGGTGACCGATCACCGCCGTGAGTTCGCGCACGAGGCGATCCGACATTTGCCCGGTGACAGGGAGCTTGCGCTCGCGCTCGAATTTCGAGATCGCGGCCTGGGTGTCCGAACCGATGGTGCCGGTCGGCTTCAACTGCCCATAGCCATATTCCGTGAGTGCGCGCTGCACCGCCGCCACGCGGCGCGCACCTGCCGGTTGATTGGACGCGGGGATCGGCGCCGGCGGCCGGGCAACATTCGACGGCGCAGCGGAAGGTGCGCTGGTCGACTTGACCACGAGGTTGGTCATGGGATCGGCGCCCTTGTCAGCGCTCTTATCACCGCTCTTGGCCTCGACCGGTTTCGATTCCGGTGGTGGCGGCGTGGATTCGGCAGGCCGCACCGCGGCTTCGACCGGGCGTGGACGCGGCAACGGGCTTGCGGCGGCTACCGGCGCAGGCGGCGGCAGCGTGACCACCGATGATCCGAACATCGGCGACGGATGACGGCCGGCCTGCAGCAACAGCGCATTGATAATGATGGCAACGACAGCAGCAGCGGCCAGCGTGCCGGCGACCGTGTCTTTCGGACTATGCAGCAGCATGCGCATCGCCAAGCCGCGCTCCTCGTTGGCCTCGATCGCAACCGCCTTCGCGCCACGGCGGCGGCGCGGCATCTCGTCATCATCAGCAATTTTTCTAGGCACTTTTCTTCACCTGATGGGCTTGCTCTTGTAGTCCGGATCGCAGCGACGGCTTCAGCGTCGCGATGTTGCTCGAGGGCTCCTGCGCCGGCGCCGTGAACGTCAGCGGCAGCGCAACCGTCACGGTGGTTCCCTCGCCGACTTTGCTCTGCACCCTGATCTCGCCATTGTGCAGTCCGACCAGACCTTTCACGATCGACAGGCCGAGGCCGGTGCCTTCGTGCCGTCGCTGATAAGTCGTACCGGCCTGAAAGAAGGGATCGCCGATCCGCTTGAGATCATCGGCCGCGATCCCGACACCGGTATCGGTGATCCCAAGCATCAGCCGCGATCCCTCGACCGCCGCTGAAACCGTCACGGTACCGCCGCGGTCGGTGAACTTGATGGCGTTAGCGACCAGGTTCAGCGCGATCTGCCTGAACGCGCGCGGATCGCCATTCATGACGGGTAAGTCTTCCGGGGCACGGGTGACAAGATCGACACCGCTTTCCCGCGCCTTCAATGCCAGCAGATTGCAGCAACTAAGCAGCGCGGCGCGCGGCGCGAACGGCTCGGGCGAAATCTCGAAATTGCCGGATTCCATCTTCGACATGTCCAGGATGCCGTTGACGACCGACAACAAATGTTGGCCGGAATCATTGATCAGCTGCGCGTATTCCTTGCGGCGCGCCGCATCGAGCATCAGCAGATCTTCCTGCATCATCATTTCGGAGAAGCCGATGATGGCGTTGAGCGGCGTGCGCAGCTCGTGGCTCATGGTGGCGAGGAAACGGGTCTTTGACGCATCCGCCTGCTCGGCGGCGGTCCGCGCCAGCTCCAAAGCCTGCTCCTGCAGTTTCCGGTCAGTGACATCGCGCATCACGGCAACAACTTCTGTTGCACCCGATGCCTCCTCGAAAGGCCGGCAGCGCATCTCGACCCAGACGAAGTCGGCGGAACTGTTCTCGCCGCGCACGGCGTCGCGACGGAGACGGAATTCGACACTGCGCGCCGCGCCGCCGCGCGAGGCATCCGATAGCGCGGTGAGATAGGCTGGACGATCGGCAACATGGACGCGGTCGAACAGGCCGTGGCCCTGCAGCCGCGCAACTGGCGCACCCAGCATGGCTTCCGCCGCCGGTGAAATGAATTGCACCGCGCCATTGCGGCTGTGGCGCGAAATTACGTCGCTCATATTGAGTGCCAGCAGGCGATAACGGTCTTCCTCCAGATAGAGCAGCGCCACGCTGGTGCGCGCCAGCGATTCGGCGCCGAAGGCAAGGCCCGCGGCATAGAGCATGGCCGAAACCACCCCGAAGCCGATCAATATGCTGCGCAACGCCTCGCTTGAATCGGGCGACACCAGCATGTGGTAGTGGCCGAGCACGATCAGAAGCGCCGCGCAGGACATCGCCAGCGCGAAGGCAAACGCGACCACGCGCCGCGAAGCCGAGAGTGCAGCTTCCAGCGGAATCACGACGAGCCAGACCGCCGCAAACGATTCGATCCCGCCCGTGGCTGCAGCGACCATCATGACGAAGCTCGCCAGCGCCAGCGACGAGAGCACATGCGCGCCTTCGTAACGGCCGGTGCGCGACAGGAACCACGACAACAGAATGGGCGCGATCAGCCAGGCGAACGCCGCGACCTCGATCGCGGTGGGCGCGCCGCGCATCGCCAGATAGACCGGGAATGCCGCAAAACCAGCCAAGCTGCCGAGCAGCCGGGGCGTCATGAACGCGCGATGCCGCGCGCGCGTCAACGAATCATATCGTGCCGACGGATGCAGCAGCGCATCGAGACAGTCGCGGATGATACTCAAAACACTCACGGCACTCGCGCTTCGGTTTGTTCGTCAAAAGACGCGCCGGAACGCCCCCTTTATCTTTGGCGCACCGTGTCAGAGTGAACTTAAGCGAACGCTAAGGCGCGGCACTCGCCGGCCAAACACCTGACATTAGCGGGGCTTTTGCGCGTCATACGACGCGCATTCGGCTCGGATGGTGAACGGCAGGTTTCCGAAATGCGTTGATCTATGGTTTCGAAATGGTAGACGCGCGGCCTGTGCAGTTTGTCGCGTGCGCAAGTCCATCAATCGAAAATTTACGCCGAATCCAATCGTCGCGATTTTCCGCCAAAGTTTCGGCGATTTAACCTCAATGCAAACACTTGCGACTTATCCACGCCTGTTAGTCACGCCTGATTGCGGATCAACCGCAACAGAATCGAAAGAGACGACCGGGGTCGCGAGATGTTTTTCCTGCTTCGCATGGCGTTCTGGCTCGGGCTTGTGCTCGTGCTGCTGCCCAGGGAAAAAACACCTGAATCGGAAAAGCTGCCACAGATCGGCGCATCCGAAGCCGTATCCGCGGCGACAGCGGCCGTCTCAGACATGAGCCAGTTCTGCAAGCGCCAGCCGACGGCCTGCGAAGTCGGCGGCCAGGCCGCGACCGCTATTGGTCAGCGCGCGACCGAGGGTGCACGCAAGCTCTATCAGATCATTACCGACAAAAAACCACCCGACCACACCGGCTCGATCGGTGGGCCTGACGACACTGGCACCATCACCGTCGCCACGTCCCGCGACACGTTGATGACCGACGATCTGGCCGTGGAATGGCGGATCGCCCCCACGCCATGACGGGAATTTAAGCGGAACCGGTTCCATTTTCGTCGCATTCGATTGTCCGCATCCTATATAAGCCCTTGAGGATGGGGATACGGATGACGACGATCGACGAAATCAGGGACAATTTTGCGCTGCTCGATGAGTGGGACGACCGTTACCGGTACGTCATCGAGCTCGGCCGCACGCTGGCGCCGATGCCTGAAGAGGAGCATTCCTCCGTGAATAAGGTGCAGGGCTGCGCCAGCCAGGTCTGGCTCGCCAGGCACATCGATCGTGACAGGAACGGCGAGCCACGGCTGAACTATCGCGGCGACAGCGATGCGCATATCGTGCGCGGCCTGATCTCGATTCTGCTAACGCTGTATTCCGGACGCTCGCCGCGGGAAATCCTCGGGACGGACGCAATTGCGGTGTTCGACGAATTCGGGTTCCGCGAGCATCTGACACCGCAGCGCTCCAATGGGCTGCGCTCGATGGTCGAGCGCATTCGCTCCGACGCCCGCGAAGCGCTCGCCGCCGCGTCGTGAGGGCACTCACCGCGTCTCGCCGCAAATAACTTTACGCACGCAATCTGCGTAAACTCGATTGCTATGCGAACGGTACTGAGGTCGCTGGAAAACGCGATGTCTACTTCCGCTTTCGCTGCTGTTGGCCAAGGCCCATTTTCTTGGCGAGTTGCGAACGCGCCACGGCATAGTTCGGGGCGACCATCGGATAGTCGGCCGGCAATCCCCATTTTTCGCGGTATTGCTCCGGCGTCATACTGTACTGCGTGCGCAGATGGCGTTTTAGCGACTTGAAGCGCTTGCCGTCCTCCAGACAGACCAGATATTCGGGCGTCATCGATTTCTTCACGGAGACCGCGGGCTTTGCCGGCTCTAGCGGCGCCTCGGTCCGCCCGGCGGACACCCGCAGCAGCGCAGCATGAACCTGGCTGATCAGGTTTGCGATCTCGGATGCTTGCGTCGGATTGTTGCTCAAATAGGCCGAAACGATATCGGCGGTCAGTTCGACCGGGCTTTTGCCGGCGGCGTCAGTCATGGCTCGACCTTCCCTCGGAAATCGCAAATGCCATGACGTCCGACTCGGATAGTATCCGGTGACGCCAATACCCTTGCGGAGTCCAGTACTACTTGGAGAATATGAGCGGATTACCGGGAATCTGACAAGAACTACCGCGCTTTATTTTTCAAAGGCGGTTTCTTTGCAAGTATTTCCTGATCACGTGCGCTGATCGAGGTGCGTGCGCAGTTCGTCAATGGACGCGAACCGCATCATGCCCTCGGGCATCTGCGCCTCGATCGAGCCATCGGAATAGAGCGAATACGCCATGCCGTCGACCACGCCCGATTTGAGCACCGACACCGGGGCTTGCGGCTCTTCGCGCGGCGGCGGCGCATGCTGATCCGCGGCCGGAGCCGGTGTTCCACCGGTTTCGAATGTCGAAGGAGTCCGAACCGCCCGCCCCGGCGGAACCTCGGCAGGTCTCGCCCGTTCGGATTTTGGCCAGGAATCTTCTGGCCTCGCAGCCGGCTCGCCTGACTCGGGCGTCGGCGCCCATAGATCGGGCGTCGAGGGCTCGCTCGCGCGCGCCTGAGCGCGTTCGCGCTCCTTCCGGGTTGTCGTCGAGGAAAACAACAGATTACGCCGCTTCGGCGCCGGCCCGGCCTCGGCAGGCTCCGGTGCCGACAGAGACGGTATTTCGCCGCGCCCGCGATCGCGCGAGGGAGCTTCATCGAGCCATGGCGGCGCCCCACGGGATGGCGGGATAACCGGCTCCGCGCCGGCCGCGCTCTCGGCCGCCGGCTGATCGCGGCTGAACAGGAAGCCGCTGTCGCCCGGTGCCGCAGCGCGCCCGGCCGGAGGAACTGCGGGCTGCAGCGCAATGTCCGCGCCTGAAGCCGCCGATATGCCGGCGCCCAACCGGCGCGCAATGTTCTTGAGCTCCCTCACGGTAGCCGCGAGCCCAAGCATGATCAGCCCTGTGCAGACACCGATCGCGCCAGTCAGAATCAGCGTGTTGCCGAAACTGAACTCCTTAACCGGAATACCGAAGCCGATCGCCAGCAGGCCCCCCACAACGAGCCCAATGCCAGCAACCAACATCACAAACATCATCTAGCTCACCCCCAACAGCCCAGAAACGCGCCCAGGCCGCGAACGCCACGATACCGTCATATTATCTGCATGGCCAACCGCCAATTGCGGAGCCGGTTCCATAGAATCCTCGCCGCACGGAAGATTCCTCGTGGTGAGCACGTTGTCTCCCGGTCCTTCCGGCGGGGCGCCCCGTAGTTCTACCACCTACCAATTGCTGCCAATTTGTTGCGTTGCATCAGTAAATTACGCCACAATTCCCAATTACTCGGTAATGGAACTGCGCTATATGGATGCCGGGGAATGAGGCCCAAAAGCGCCAAAGCTGGGCCAAAGGGACGCCGGGTTACCAATAGCCATGTCATCCATCACTACTTCGGCCATCGATACGCCAGCGCGGCGCTCGGTGGAACGGACCTGCGACGATCTCGCCATTGTCGTGCTGGGCGCGGTTGCACTGATCGCGGGTCTGACGTTCCGTGATTACGGACTGGGCTGGGACGATTACACCCACGCCGAATATGCCGACCTCCTGCTGCGCATGTACGGTTCCGGTTTCAAGGATACCGGCGCGCTGTCGTTTGCCAATCTCTACATGTATGGCGGCGGCTTCGATATGGCGGCCGCCTTGCTGCACAAGTTCGTTCCGCTCGAGCTGTTTGAAACGCGCCGCCTGCTCGGCGCCATGGTCGGCGTGATCGGCCTTGCGGTGACGTGGCGGCTTGGCCGGCGCGTCGGCGGCCCACTGGCGGGTTTAGCCACATTGCTGCTGCTGGCGCTGTGCCCGACCTTCTATGGCCACATGTTCATGAACCCGAAGGACGCGCCGTTCGCGGTTTCGATGGTGGTCCTGATCATGGGTCTCGTCCGCCTGGCCGAGGAATATCCGTCACCCTCGCCGCGCACTGTCCTGATCCTCGGCTTGGGCGCCGGCCTTTCCATCGGCTGCCGGATTCTCGGCGGACTGGCGCTGGTCTATGCGGTGGTCGGTTTCGTGCCGCTAATGCTCGAGGAGTTCCACACGCAGGGTGCGCGCGAAGCGGCGCATCGCTTCGCCCACGTCGTCTACGTGCTGTTGCCGGGCCTCGTCTTCGGCTACCTCGTCATGGGCCTGATCTGGCCGTGGTCGATCATTGAACCCGGCCATCCCTTCGAGGCGCTGACCTATTTCTCGCACTTCTTCGAAAAGCCCTGGAAGGAAATGTTCGAGGGCGCGCTGGTGTCGGTGCCGGATATGCCGTGGTCATATCTGCCGACCCTGTTCGCGCTGCAGCTTCCCGAAGTGCTGCTCGCTCTTCTGATCGCGGGTGTCGTCGGTAGCTCGATGTCGCTGTCGCGCACCGATGTGCCCGCGCGCCGCAAGGCCATCCTGTTGATGCTGACGACGGCGGCGACGCTGCCGCTCGTCATCGCGATGGTGAAGCGGCCGGCGCTTTATAACGGCATCCGCCATTTCATCTTCGTAATTCCCCCAATGACGGTGCTGGCGGGCCTCGCCTTTGCGCGCGGCATGAACCGGCTCGGAGATAAACGTCGCAGCTGGCAGCCGGTCGCGCTTGCCGTGTTCGCGTTCGGCCTGCTGTTGCCGCTTGGCGAGATGATCCGTCTGCATCCCTATCAATACACCCACTTCAATCACATCGCCGGCACCGTACGGGCGGCCGACAATTACTTCATGCTGGATTATTGGGGGCTGGCGCTGAAGCAGGCTTCCGACGAACTGCGCGAGCAACTGACCGAGCGGCAGGAATTCCCGCCGCAGAATCGCAAATGGAAAGTCGCTGTCTGCGGTCCGCAGCGCCCGGCGCAGGTCGCGCTCGGCCCCGATTTCACCATCGGCTGGGACAGCCAATCGGCCGACTTCGCGATGACGCTCGGCGAGTTCTACTGCAAGGGTCTGACTGCGCCCGTCATGGTCGAGATCAAGCGCGACGACGTGGTGTTCGCTCGCGTCTACGACATCCGCGGCCGCAGCATTTCCAGCCTGCTGGCGATCCCTGCACCGTAACCCCCGCTCATAAAGAGCATAACTGCCACTCCGAGCTCGCGCCTTGCTGCGGTCACGGCACAGGGTTAGGTTGGGGGAAATCAATGCCGCATGGGAGAAACGGCGATGTCGCCAGCAGAAGCCCGCCTGAAGGAATACCCGTCTGACATAACGGACGCCGAGTGGACCCAGCGCGTCAATCTTGCCGCCTGTTATCGGTTGGTTGCGCTGTACGGCTGGGACGATCTGGTCGATACCCATATCTCGGCACGGGTGCCGGGGCCGGAGCATCATTTCCTCATCAACCCCTATGGCCTGATGTTCGAGGAAATCACCGCCTCGAGCCTCGTCAAGGTCGATCTCGACGGCAACCAGCTGAGCAAGAGCGACTACAGCATCAACCCGGCCGGCTTCACCATCCATTCGGCGATCCACGAGGTACGCGAAGACGCCGGCTGCGTGCTTCACTTGCACACCCCTGACGGCACCGCCGTCTCGAGCTGCATGCAGGGCCTGCTGCCGCTGAACCAGACCGCGCAGCTTGTCACCCATGATCTCGCCTATCATGATTATGAGGGCATCGCGCTCGATCATGATGAGCGTCCGCGCCTGCAGCGGGACCTCGGCAACAAGAACCACATGCTGTTGCGCAACCACGGCACGCTCACGGTGGGCCGCTCGGTCGCTTCCGCTTTCGAGCGCATGTACCACCTGGAACGGGCCTGCACCATGCAGGTACGCACCCGCATGCTGGGTCCCGCCGCCTATCCGGTCGAACAGGGGGTAATCGACAAGAACGCCGCCCTGTTTGAGAATCCCGACCGCGCCGAGTTGCGCTCGACCACACTGGTGTGGCCGCCGCTATTGCGCAAGCTGGATCGCATCGACCCAAGCTACAGGAATTGAAATTTGCGAAATTTAAGTGTAGGGTCGCTTCCAACAACCTCTGCACTACCTAATCAAAACGCCGCCCAATCCCGGGCGGCGTTTTTACGTCGCATCTCGCATCCCGTGCTGCCGCAGGATGGATAGAGCCGCTGCTCGGTGGGAGTGATGGGTGTCGCTGCGCTCAACCCATCCTTCAAATTTTACTTCGGCACCTCCGCCAGCGCGGCCAGGATCCGCGCCCAGGAGCGGATGCCCTTGTGAAAGCTCTTCAGGTCGTACTTCTCGTTCGGCGAGTGGATGTTGTCGTCGTCGAGGCCGAAGCCGACCAGCACGGTGTCGAGGCCGAGCGTGCGCTTGAAATCCGCGACGATCGGGATCGAGGCGCCTGAACCGATCAGGAGCGCTTCCTTGCCCCACTCCTCGGTCAGCGCGCGCTTGGCAGCCGCGAGCGGCTTCATGTTCCAGTCAAGCGCAATCGCCGGCGCGTTGGAGTGATCGGTGAACTCGGCCTTGCAATCTCCCGGCACCCGCGATGTCACATAGTCGCGAAACGCTTTGCGGATCCTATCGGGGTTTTGCCCCTCGACCAGGCGGAATGAAATTTTGGCCGACGCCTCCGCCGGGATCACCGTCTTGGAACCTTCGCCGGTGTAGCCGCCGACGATGCCGTTGATGTCGCAGGTCGGGCGCGAGGCGACCTGTTCGATCAGCAGGCGGTCCTTCTCGCCGGCAGGAAGTGAAAGACCGATCGGCTTCAGGAATGAATCCGGGGTGAGCTTGAGGTTCTTCCACTGCGCCAGGATGTCCGGCGGCAAATCCTTCACGCCGTCATAGAAGCCGGGGATGGTGATATGACCGTTCTCGTCATGAAGGCCGCCGAGAATGCGGGTGAGCACCCGGATCGGATTCTGCGCGCCGCCGCCGAAGATGCCGGAATGCAGGTCGCGATTGGCGGCCTTGATCTTGACCTCGTCATAGACCAGCCCGCGCAGCGATGTGGTGATCGCCGGCGTGTTCGGGTCCCACATGCTGGTGTCGCATACCAGGGCGAAATCCGCTCTCAGGTCCGCCTTGTTCTTCTCGAGGAACGGCACAAAATTCTTCGAGCCGATTTCCTCCTCGCCTTCGATGACGATAGTGATATCGACCGGAAGCGATCCCGTTACCGACTTCCAGGCGCGACAAGCCTCGACGAAGGTCATCAGCTGTCCCTTATCGTCCTCGGCGCCGCGCGCGACGATGATCTTTCGTCCGTCGGCATGATCGGTGACGACGGGCTCGAACGGCGGACGGTGCCAGAGATTGAGCGGATCGACCGGCTGCACATCATAATGGCCGTAGAACAGCACATGAGGCCGGCCGTCTGCACTGCCATTCGCTTTGGCGACGATGGCGGGATGACCGGCGGTCGGCCGGACCTCGGCGGTGAGCCCGAGTGTGGCGATATCCTTGGCGAGGTGATCGGCGGCGGCCTTGCAATCATTCGCAAAGGCGGGATCGGCGGAAATCGACTTGATCCGCAGCAACGCGAACAAGCGCTGCAGGCTATTGTCGAAATCGGCGTCGATGCGGTCGAGGACCGTTTGAAGTTGTGTGTTGGACATCGCTGATTTCCCTAGCTGCGAACGCTGTTGTTCGGCTCAAGTTGTAGTCCGCTTGCTGCCGCAGGCAAAGCGCCGGCGACAGTCGAAGAGGGATGCAGGATGTGCCAGACCAGCCCAGCCCCGAGGACTGCGGTCGCCGCGAGATTGTTGCCGTAGGCCTGCACATCGATCGGAAAGATGGGGACTGACAGGAGCAGTAGCCCACCCGCTATCGCCAGCAAAGCCCAGGTACCGGTCCTGACATCGGGATGCGGATCATACGCCGCGCGATGCATCAGCACGGTCAGCGGGAAGAACAGCCACAAGAAATAATACTGCCGCGCCAGCGGTGAGGCGACTGTCATCAGGCAGAACAGGAGGCCGAGCTCTTCGGCATCCGACTTTTCCGTCCGGCGGGACGCCGATGGCATCACCGCGAGATATCCAAGCCCGAGCAGAAGCGATATCGCGAGCACGACCAGATTGGCCGTCTTGAAATCAAAATCGACGAGATTCATGGTGCGCGCCGGCTTGGTCTTGAATGGATCATCCTGATTGTAATTGACCGGCCGCGTCAGCCGATGCGTCATCGCGATGATCGACTGATTGACCCAGGACCAGTTTTGTTCGTCGCGCTGGCCAAATCCCTTTTCCGAACTCGTTCCGACCATGCCCTGGTACCAGGTATTCAGCTCCGTGAGGTTGTGCTGGAAACCCCGGAACGGCGCCGGAAGCACGAACAGAAACAACCCCAGGAAAATAACCACGCTCGCCGCAGTCGCCCATTGCCGGCGCCAGATCAGATATGGAAACACCGCCACCGGGAAAACCTTGATCGCGGCCGCCAGCGCAAACATGCTTCCCGCCATCCATGGGCGCTCGAGCCGCAACAGCCAAAATCCGTACAGCATCATCGCGAGTAGTATGAGGTTCGGCTGCCCAAGGTCGAACATGTCGAACACAAAGCTGATGGTAACGACGCCGGGGAGCGCTTCCAGCCAAGGCGCGGGCTTCCTGCACGATCCTGCCATCGCATGCGAGAATTGCGCGGTCATCCACCACGCGACCACGTTCAGCAGCGACAGGCAGACATAAAGTGGGATCTTGCCGAAAAAACTGGGCAGCGCGAGCAGCACTGCGGGCAGCGGCGGATAGATGAATTCGAAATAGGCTTTGGGATCGCTCGGATAGAGGTCCCTTCCCTGCAGCACCTGCTGCCCGGCCCAGTACCACAGCGGATAGTCCTTGGTCTTGCCGTGCCCCCAGATCTCTGGAACCAGAACATCGGCCGTCAGCGCGATACAGCAGATCAAAAACAGGATATCGAGCGGTGCTCGTAGCGACGGATATCTCAGCACAAGCTCGTTCCGAAGTTCAGAGGGAAGATGCGTCGCCGTAGCACACTATCGCCGCAGGAGGCCGCCGAGCGCGCCGCGCACCAGCGCGCGGCCGACCGAGCCGCCGAGCGAGCCCCCCACTGATTTGCCGAGATCAGCCACGATGCCGCCGACCACCTTATTGGTGACCGAACGCGTAACATCTCGCGCAATCACCTGACCGGTCGACAACCGGCCGCGCTTGACGTTGGTGCCGAAGATCGTCCCCACGATCGAACCGATCTGTCCCAGGACTCCACCACCTCCGCCGCCATCCCGTCCCTCCGCGGGCGCGGCGGTTCCGGCGACGCGCCTCTGCAGCATCTCGTAGGCGGATTCGGCATCGACCGCAGTGTCGTATTTGCCCTTCACCGGGCTGTTGTTCATGATCGCGTTGCGCTCCTCCGGTGTGATCGGGCCGATGCGCGCCGATGGCGGGCGAATCATCACGCGCTCGACCATTGTCGGCGTGCCGCCGCCTTCGAGGAACGACGCCAGCGCTTCGCCCTTGCCTAATTCCATGATGACCCGGGCGGTGTCGAGCTTCGGATTGGGCCGAAAGGTCTGTGCGGCCGCCGTCACCGCCTTCTGGTCGCGCGGCGTGAACGCGCGCAACGCGTGCTGCACGCGGTTGCCCAATTGGGCGAGCACCTTGTCCGGCACGTCGATCGGGTTTTGCGTCACGAAATAAACGCCGACGCCTTTCGAGCGGATCAGCCGCACCACCTGCTCGATCTTGTCCAGCAGCGCCTTCGGCGCGTCGTTAAACAACAAATGGGCTTCGTCGAAGAAAAACACCAGTTTCGGTTTCGGCAGGTCGCCGACTTCCGGCAGCTCTTCGAATAATTCCGACAGCATCCACAACAGGAAGGTCGCATAGAGCCGCGGGTTTTGCATCAGCTTGTCCGCAACCAGGATATTGACCATGCCGCGGCCGGCGCTGTCCGTCTTCATGAAATCCTTCAGCGTCAACGCCGGCTCGCCGAAAAATTTTGTGCCGCCCTGATTTTCCAATACCAAAAGCTGGCGCTGAATGGTTCCGACCGTCGCCTTTGATACGTTGCCAAAGCTCTGCGCCGCTTTTCGGATCGGACCCAGCGGATCTTCTTCTGCATCCGCCGCCTTCTTGCCGGCGTCAGGCGCAATCGCATCAAGAAGCGCGCGGAGATCCTTCATATCGATCAGCGTCAACCCGTTCTCGTCCGCGACACGGAACGCGACATTGAGCACGCCTTCCTGCACATCGTTCAGATCGAGCATCCGGGATAGCAATAACGGCCCCATTTCGGTGACGGTGGCGCGTACCGGGTGACCCTGATCGCCGAACACATCCCAAAACACCGTCGAAAACTGGTCGGGCTGGAAGTTAAGGCCGATCTCACCGGCCCGCTTGACAATAAAGTCCTTCGCTTCGCCCACTTCAGAGATTCCGGACAGGTCTCCCTTGATATCGGCGGCGAAAACCGGGACACCCGCTCGCGCAAACCCTTCCGCCAGCACCTGCAGCGAGACTGTTTTTCCGGTCCCGGTCGCGCCGGTGACAAGGCCGTGCCGGTTTGCGAGCGCGAGCGTAAGCCAGGCCATCTGCTCACCCTTGCCGACAAATATTTTCTCGTCAGTGTCGACAGTCTTGTTATCGGAGGTCGTCATCGCATCGCCTCTTCACGCGCATCGGGAAGGCTTGGTCGCCAAGCAACCCAATCATATTGCATTTTGCCCGTCGATTGAAACCGTCAGCGGACCTCCCGTAGGCCGTCCCGAAGACCAGGCTTCTCATACTTTTCGCTAAGCTCGGCCAAAAAAGAATGGCAAGAGCGCGTGAATCTCACGTCCACTCTTGCATTGCTGCAACACTTGGCCTGCGAAAGGTGCCGTCACATGCGGTCATCGCTTGTAATTCCGATCGCACAAGCTCAAAATCAATTCTCAAGCAAGGTGCGGCAAGAAGCCGGCTGAGGGGCGGGGCAAACATGGACGAATTAGTTGCACGGCTGGCCACCAAGGCTGGCATCGATGGTGCTGTCGCCGAAAAAACCATCGGCATCGTATTGGGTTTCCTCCGCAACGAGGGCCCTTCCCGTCAAGTCCAGGCCTTGATCGACCAAATTCCGGGTGCGGAAGCGGCAATCGCGGCCTCAAACAGCAACGCTGGCCTCAGCAGGCTGATGGGCGGTGGTTTGATGGCGCTTGGCACGAAGCTGATGGCGCTTGGTTTAGGCATGAGCGAGATTCAGAACATTGCGCGTGAACTTTTCAGGTTCGGTCGCGACAAAATCGGAGCGGATCAAATGGGCGAGATTATTTCGGGGACGCCGGGGTTCAGCCAGTTCGCTTGAACGCACCCTTCGGTTGACCTCCCTTCCATTGCACATCGAGTATCATGACATATCCCCTTTCCGAGATTGAAGGTCTGACGGCCTATTGCGCCTCGAAACTGAAATCGCAGGGCATTCGGACCACGGAAGCATTGCTCGAAGCCGCCCGCACGGTCAAAGGCCGCAAGGCGCTTGCCGCCAAGACTGGTATCAGCGAGCAGCAATTGCTTGAATGGGCCAATTTCTCCGACTACATGCGGATTCCCGGGATGGGGAAGGCGAAGGTCGGACTGGTTCGTGCCGCCGGCGTCACCACGGTGCGCGAGCTCGCGCTCCGCAATCCGGCGCGCCTTGCGCAGAACATGAAAGAGGTAAACACCAAGCGCAAAATTGTCCGGGTTCTGCCCTCGGAAAAATCGGTCGAGCAATTGATCGAGCAGGCGCGCAAGCTGCCGCCCAAGATTTCCTATTAGCAAGATTTCCTGTTAGATCGGCTAAATCCCCGGGGTGACCGACGCGCGTAACGGTCCTTTCACGCCTTGACTCGTTTGCGCGGACCGCGCAAATCGACCGCATGATCGCTACCCGGCCCATATCAGCCAAGGCTGTCAGCCCTTCGGTGCTGCAGCGGTTACTGTCCAGGCCTTACCCGGCTGTGATGGGCGTATTGAACGTCACGCCGGACTCCTTCTCCGATGGCGGGCAGTTCGCCGCACCCGAGCGCGCGCTGGCGCAGGCCCGCAAGATGGTTGCCGACGGCGCCGATATCATCGACATCGGCGCTGAATCCACCCGGCCCTACGGCGGCTCCCAGCCGGTCTCGGCGGACGAAGAATTGAGACGGCTGCAGCCGGTTTTGGCCGGCGTTGTTTCGCTCGGCGTTCCCGTGTCGATCGACAGCATGAAATCGGAAGTCGTTGCCTGGGCGCTCGATACCGGGGCTGCCATCGCCAACGACGTCTGGGGCTTGCAGCGCGATCCCGGCATCGCCGCGCTGGTCGCGGCGCGTCATGCGCCTGTTATCATCATGCACAATCGTGACCGCGCCGATCCCGACATCAATATCATGAAGGACATTTCGGATTTCTTCGCGCGCTCGCTCGACATCGCGGGCAAGGCGGGCGTTTCGCCCGACAATATCGTGCTCGATCCCGGGATAGGCTTCGGCAAGACGCCGCAGCAGAGCATGACCGCGCTGGCACGTCTTGGAGAACTTCGCTCGTTCGGCCTGCCGCTCCTGGTCGGCGCGTCGCGCAAGCGATTCATCAGCACGGTCTCGCCATCAGAACCGCATCAGCGCCTCGGCGGCTCGATCGCGGCCCATCTGATCGCTGTCCAGGGCGGCGCGGCGATCATCCGGACGCATGATGTGGCGGAAACCGTGCAGGCACTGCGGGTGGCAGCGGCGATCAGGGGACAGCAATGACCGATACGATTTTCATCACCGGCGTCGTCATCCATGCCCGCCACGGCGTGATGGAACACGAGACCGAGGTTGGCCAGCGCTTCGTGATTGATCTCGAACTTTCCATCGACCTGTCGGAATCCTCGCGCACCGACCGCCTCGCCGACACCGTCTCCTATTCCAACGTGGTGGCGACCGCGACGGCCGCGTTCAAGAATACCAATTACAAGCTTCTGGAACGCGCGGCGGGCGCGGTGGCCGATGCGGTCCTGGCGGCGTTCCCTCGCGTCAGCGCGATCAAGGTCCGCGTTCACAAGCCGCACGCGCCGATCGCCGCGATTTTCGAGGATGTCGGCGTGGTGCTGACGCGCACCCGACAATCGCGGCATGGCTGACGTCCTGATCGCACTTGGCGGCAATGTCGGCGATGTCCGCGCGACATTTAAGAAGGCCGTTCCCAATATCTGCGGCATGACGCAAGCGGCGTTGCTGGCGCGGTCAGCGGATTACGCCACCCCGCCCTGGGGTGACGAGCAGCAAGCCGGTTTCGTCAACGCCTGCATCGAGATCGAAACCAGTCTCGATCCCCACGCGCTATTATTCACGCTGCAAAAGATCGAGAAAAAATTCGGCCGCGACCGCGCTCGTGAGAGACGCTGGGGCCCGCGCACCCTCGACCTCGACCTGATCGCGTATGATGACGTCGAGATCGACAGGCCGGAACTGACACTGCCGCACCCACGTTTATTCGAGCGCGCCTTCGTCCTGGTACCGCTCGCGGAGATAGTGCCCGACCGTATCATTGCAGGACGCAGCGTGAGGGACGCTCTGGCGCAGCTTTCGCCGGAAGGTATTCAGCGGCTAACTGACCTTCCCGAATAAGGACCCAAAACAACCGTTTGGCTTGGCCGTCGCCCCGTGGCAATTTCCAGCCAGATAACAAACGGCTTCAGGAAACGATTGGGCGGATGACGACCATAACTGACGATTTGGTAATGGCGGCGGATTTCCCGCAGGCGACCTACGAGGACTGGCGCAAGCTGGTGGATGGCGTGCTGAAGGGCGCGCCGTTCGAGAAGTTGGTCGGCAAGACCTATGATGGCCTCAAGATCGAGCCGATCTACCGCCGTGCGACCAACGCCGGCCCGATCGCCGGCCGCGCCGCCGCTGCGCCCTGGCACATCATGCAGCGGATCGATCATCCCGACGCGGCATGGGCCAATGCGCAGGCGCTGCACGATCTCGCCAATGGCGCCAGCGGGCTGGCGCTGGTATTCGCCGGTGCCAATGGAGCCCACGGGCTCGGGCTGGAACCGACGGCCGAGGCCGTCGAGAAAGTGTTCGACGGCATCTATCTCGATGCCGGAATCGCCATCGAGTTCCAGATCGGCCCGCAGTCGCGGATGGCCGTTACTCACCTCGCAGAATATATGAAGCGCAAAGGTCTGAACCCGGCCGCCTGCGACGTCCGCTTCGGTCTCGATCCGCTTGGGGCCTGTGCTGCTTGGGGATCCAGTCCGTATAGCTGGCCAGAGATCGTGCCCGCGGTCACGGGCGCCATCAAAGAGCTCGCCGCGATGGGGTTTAAAGGCCCGTTCGCCGCGGCCGATGGACGCGTGATCCATGATGCCGGCGGATCGGAGGTGCAGGAACTGGCCTTCGTGCTGGCCTGCGGCGTCGGTTATTTGCGCGCGATCGAACAAGCCGGCGTCCCCCTCCAAGATGCACAGGGCATGGTCTATGCGCGGCTCAGTGCCGATGCGGACCAGTTCCTCACTCTGGCAAAATTCCGCGCGCTGCGGCTGCTGTGGGCGCGGATCGAACAGGCCTGCGGTCTCGCGCCAAAACCATTGTTCGTCGCTGCCGATACCGCTTGGCGAATGCTGACCCAGCGCGACGCTTACGTGAACATGCTGCGCGCCACCATGGCGACCTTCTCCGCGGGCCTCGGCGGCGCCAATGCCATTACCGTCTTGCCGCACACGCTAGCGCTGGGATTGCCCGATGATTTTGCGCGGCGCGTGGCGCGCAACACGCAACTGGTGCTGCTGGAAGAATCCAATCTCGCCAAAGTGTCCGATCCGGCGGCCGGCTCCGGCGGCATCGAAACGCTGACAAATCAGCTTTGCGAGGCCGCGTGGGTGCTGTTCCAGGAGATCGAGAAGGCCGGCGGCCTGTTTGCTTCGCTTGAGCAAAACCTGATCCAGCGGAAAGTCGCCGCGACGCGCGCGGCGCGCGAGGCCAACATTGCGAGGCGCAGGGATGTGCTGACCGGAGCCAGCGAATTCCCGAACCTGCACGAGGCTGATGCCGCTGTGCTGGATGCGACGCCGGTTGTGCTGCCGCCTTACGGCGACGCCAGATTTAAGTTCGATGCGCTGTCGCCGATGCGGCTGGCAGCGCCGTTTGAAGCGCTGCGGGACAAGTCCGACGCCAAGCTGAGAAGCACGGGCGTCCGGCCTAAAATCTTTCTTGCCAATCTCGGCACGCCCGCCGACTTCACCGCGCGCGCCACCTTTGCGAAGAGCTTTTTCGAGACTGGTGGCATCGAGGCGATCGCCACGCAAGGATTTGCCGACCCCGCGGACCTCGCCGCCGCCTTCAAGGCATCCGGCGCGGCCATGGCGTGCCTGTGCTCGTCGGACAAGGCCTATGCCGGGCCCGCAGAGGTCGCCGCAAAGGCCCTTCAAGCCGCCGGCGCCAGACATATCTATGTGGCAGGCCGGCCCGGAGCGCATGAAGCCACGCTACGCGCCGCGGGCGTCGGCGATTTCATCTTTGCCGGCGGCGATGTGCTGGCGACGCTGCAGGAAGCCTGGCGGCGGATGGAGTGAACATGACATCGGCGAGCAAACCTGTGTTGACCGGCGGCTGCCAATGCGGCGCGGTTCGCTTCGCCGTATCGGCGGCGCCGACGAGGATCAGCATCTGCCATTGCCGAATGTGCCAGAAGGCGACCGGGGCGCCGTTCGCCTCTTTCGCCGACATCGACAACGCCGATTTTGCGTGGACCCGCGGCAAGCCGGCGGCGTTCCAGTCGTCCTCAATCGCCGAACGCGACTTCTGTGCGGCCTGCGGCACGCCCTTGAGTTTCCGCCGCATCGGCGGCCCCAGGATCGAGATCATGACCGGCACGTTCGACCGGCCCGACATGGTGGTGCCGACACGACAATTTGGCACCGAATCCCGGCTCGGCTGGGTTGTGGGCATCGCCAATTTGCCAAGTCAGACAACGCTGCAGAATTACGGCCCGGAAAAGCTTAACAGCATCGTCAGCCACCAGCATCCGGACCATGATTGAATGTGGCGCCTCGAGCCGGCGCCTGTGTTAAGATGGTAACCATGAGCCGCATACCGAATTTTGCGAATATCGCATTTGAAAAAACAACGCCCCCGGAACAGCGCGGCAGCGTTGAACCTTGGCTCACGCCCGAGGGCATCCCGGTCAAGCCGAGCTATAGCGAAGCCGATCTCGAAGGCATCGATTTCGTCGAGACCTGGCCGGGCATCGCGCCCTATCTGCGCGGCCCCTACCCCACGATGTATGTCAATCAGCCCTGGACGATCAGGCAATATGCGGGCTTCTCCACGGCGGAAGATTCCAACGCGTTCTATCGCCGCAACCTCGCCGCTGGCCAAAAGGGCCTTTCGGTGGCGTTCGACCTGGCCACCCACCGCGGCTACGATTCCGATCATCCGCGCGTGTCCGGCGACGTCGGCATGGCGGGCGTGGCGATCGACTCGATCTACGACATGCGCACGCTCTTCGCCGGTATTCCGCTCGACGAGATGAGCGTGTCGATGACCATGAACGGCGCGGTGCTGCCGATCCTGGCGCTGTTCGTCGCGGCGGCCGAGGAACAGGGCGTACCGCCGGAGAAACTTTCAGGCACCATTCAGAACGACATTCTGAAAGAGTTCATGGTGCGCAACACTTACATTTATCCCCCGGCGCCCTCGATGCGGATCATCTCCGACATTTTTGCGTACACCTCGCAAAGAATGCCGAAATATAATTCGATTTCGATCTCCGGTTATCACATGCAGGAAGCCGGGGCGACGCAGGACCTCGAACTGGCCTACACACTCGCCGACGGCGTCGAATATCTGCGCGCCGGGCTTGCCGCAGGCCTCGACGTCGACCGCTTCGCGCCGCGGCTGTCGTTCTTCTGGGCGATCGGCATGAACTTCTTCATGGAAGTCGCCAAGATGCGCGCGGCCCGGCTGCTGTGGGCCAAGCTATTAAAGCCCTACAATCCCAAAGACCCGCGCTCGCTCTCGCTGCGGACCCATTGCCAGACCTCGGGCTGGTCGCTCACCGCGCAGGACGTCTTCAACAACGTGATGCGCACCACGATCGAGGCGATGGCCGCAACGCAAGGCCACACCCAGTCGCTGCATACCAATGCGCTCGATGAAGCCCTGGCGCTGCCGACCGACTTCTCCGCCAGAATCGCGCGCAACACGCAACTGTTCCTGCAGCACGAAAGCGGCACTAAGCGGATCATCGATCCCTGGGGCGGATCCTATTACGTGGAGCGGCTGACCCGCGATCTCGCCGTGAAAGCCTGGGGCCACATCCAGGAAGTCGAGGCGCTCGGCGGCATGGCCAAGGCGATCGAGGCCGGTGTTCCCAAGCTCCGGATCGAGGAAGCTTCCGCCAAGACACAGGCGCGGATCGATGCCGGCAAGCAGGCGGTGATTGGCGTCAACAAATACAAGCCCGTCAATGAGGCGCCGATCGACGTGCTGAAGGTCGACAATTCCAATGTGCGGCGCCTGCAGATCGACAAGCTCAGGCGGTTGCGGTCCGAGCGCGACCAGAAGGAAGTCGATCAGGCACTCGCCGCACTGACCCGCAGCGCCGGCGAAGGCAATGGCAACCTCCTGGCGCTGGCAATCGACGCGGCGCGCGCCAAAGCCACCGTTGGCGAAATTTCGGATGCCATGGAAAAGGTGTTCGGGCGTCATCGTGCTGAAATCAAATCCATCACCGGTGTCTACAAGCGGGAGGCGTCCGCCATGTCCAACCGGGTCGAAAAGGTGCAGGCGCTGATCGACGCCTTCGAAGAAGCCGAAGGCCGACGGCCACGCATCCTGGTGGCAAAAATCGGCCAGGATGGGCACGACCGCGGCCAGAAGGTGATCGCGTCCGCATTTGCCGATGTCGGCTTCGACGTCGATATCGGTCCGTTGTTCGCGACTGCCGACGAAGCCGCGCGGCAGGCGGTAGAGAACGACGTCCATATCCTCGGCGTCTCCTCACTGGCGGCCGCCCATCTCAGCGCCGTGCCGGAGTTGAAGGCCGCGCTGAAGAAGCACGGGCGCGAGGATATCATGATCATTATCGGCGGCGTGGTGCCGCCGCAGGATTACGACGCGCTGTACAAGGCCGGCGCCGAAGCCATCTTCCCGCCCGGCACCGTGATAGCGGACGCAGCGGAGGAGCTGATCCGCAAGCTCAACGCACGGCTCGGGCATAGCGAGGCGGCAGAGTAGCTGCGCAGCCGAACATCAGCGTACCTTGCGCGCCAACGCGTTGGGTCCACTCCGGCTAATCGCCATCCGTGGCACGCCTTGCGACCGCAGCGCAAAGTTGCCTAGAATGCCGGCCATAAGAGCGCCGGGATTCACCGGCGCCGCGGGAGAAATGCCATGCCGAAAATAACGCGCCGCGAATTCACCACCCTCGCGGGGGCTGCCGCTGCCGGTCACGGCATCGGTCTCAAGCCGGCCTTGGCGCAAGCCTATCCTGCGCGCCCGGTCACGGTGATTGTGCCGTGGGGCGCCGGCGGCGGCACCGACGCGACCGCCCGCATCGTTGCTGCGCTTTTGGAGAAGGAGCTCGGCCAGCCGTTCAACGTGGTCAACCGCACGGGCGGCTCTGGCGTGGTCGGCCATTCGGCGATCGCGACTGCACAGCCCGACGGCTACACCATCGGCATGCTGACGGTGGAAATCTCGATGATGCACTGGCAGGGACTCACCGAATTGGCGCCAAGGAGCTACACGCCGCTCGCGCTGATGAACGAGGACCCGCCCGGCGTCCAGGTCAGCTCCACATCGCCCTACAAGACCGTGAAGGAGCTCGCCGACGCCATCAAGGCCGCGCCTGTCGGCAAGATGAAAGCCTCCGGCACCGGCCAGGGCGGAATCTGGCATCTCGCGCTTGTCGGCTGGATGCAAGCCATGGGACTTCCTCCAAATCAGGTTGCGTGGGTGCCATCGAACGGCGCCGCACCCGCGATGCAGGATCTCGCGGCGGGCGGTCTCGACCTGACCACCTGCTCGGTACCGGAAGCGCGCGCGATCATCGAGGCCGGCAAGGCGCGCAGTCTGGCCATCATGGCGCCGGCGCGCAACCCCGCGTTCCCGGAGGTGCCGACGCTGAAGGAAGCGATGGGCATCAATTATTCGACCGGTGCGTGGCGCGGCATTGCTGGTCCCAAGGGCCTGCCCGGAGATACCGCGACCAAGCTCACCGCCTCACTCAAGAAGGTCTACGACTCGAAAGAGTTCAAGGACTTCATGAGCAATCGCGGCTTCGGAATGGTATGGGGTGATGCGGCCGAATTCGCAGCCTTCATGGACAAGGGCGACGCTCAGATGGGTGAAGCGATGAAGGCCGCCGGTCTTTCGAAGGCCTGATCCGTTCCGGCGGCTCACTTCTCGGATATCTGGGGTTCCTTCATGCGTCTTCCCGATCGCGTCACGGGATTGTTTCTCGTTGGCCTCGGCGCAGCTGCCGCCTATGGCGGTTGGCTGCTGCCACCAGTGCCCGGCCAGCCGGTCGGTCCCAACGTATTCCCGCTTGTAATCGGGACCGGCCTT
>JBJMTR010000264.1:0-5221 GCA_045811565.1 Bradyrhizobium sp. | reverse complement strand
TCGGCTACGCCTATACCGACGCGCGAATTGCCAAGGACCTGACGGCCTCCGGCGTGACGCCGCCGATCGTTGCCGGTAACCGCGTTCAACTGGTGCCGTACAATCAGTTCGCCTGGTGGAACAAGTATCAGTTCACGCCGATGTGGAGCGCCGGGCTCGGCATCATTTATTTCGGCGATTCCTTTGCGACCAACGATGATACCGTCAGGCTCCCAGCCTTTGTCCGTTTCGATGCCGCCATCTATGCGAGGATCGACGAGACGTGGAGCGCCCAGCTCAACATCGAAAACATCTTCAACAAGGGATATTGGGCTTCGGCAGACGGCGACAACAACATCTCGCCGGGCCAGGGGCGCACCATCCGGGTTTCGGCAAAGGCGAAGTTCTGATCCGGTGGGTGTCATCGCAAAGAGCAAAGCGGCGAAGCAATCCAAGAGTGTAGCCGCGGTCACATCTCTGGATCGCTCGCGGAGCTTGTCATCGGGCGCGCGTTCGCGCGACCCGTGGGCTGGCCTGACGATAGAGACGACGAGTCAACTCATGACAGCCGCATGTCCAACAGCCGCCGACCTTCGTTCTTCAGCAACTTCTTCACTGCGTTGGAGGCGGCGATCTCGCCCTGGTTGGCGTACGCTTCGTGGTTCTTTTCGATGTCCTCGAGGCGATAGAGGTAATTGACCATGATGCCTGCGGATTCGCGCAGGCCTTTTGGCGAGAGGTCGCCGAGCCAGTCGATCCGCTCCAGCCGTGCGCCGTTGCCGATATGGAATCGTGCTACCGAATCGATCAGCCGTCCCTTTGACGTGCGCGCTTTCAGGAAATAATACGCCGCGAGCGGCTCCAGCACCGCGCGCAACTGCGCGGTCAATTCAGCATTCTCGAACCAGTCTGGCTTGTCGAGATTCTCCAGCAGCATCCGATCGTCTTCGGAAAGCGGCACGTCGTTCGCCTGCGTCAGCCATTGCATGAAGCCCGGCACCGGTGACAGCGTCACGAAGGTATCCAGTTTTGGCAATTCGCGGCGCAATTCCTCGACCACCTGCTTGATCAGGAAGCTGCCGAAGGAAATGCCGCCCAGGCCGCGTTGGGTATTCGAGATCGAATAGAACACGGCGGTGCGGGCGCGCTCGATCGGCACCGGCTGCCGTTGTTCGGCGAGTAACGGCGCGATCGCGGTCGGGATCGTCTCGGTCAGCGCGACCTCGACGAAGATCAGGGGCTCATCGGCCAGGGCAGGATGGAAGAAGGCGTAGCAGCGGCGGTCGACCGGATCGATACGGCGGCGCAGATCGTTCCAGTCACGGATTTCGTGCACCGCCTCGTAACGGATGATCTGTTCCAGAATATTCGCGGGCGTAGACCAGTCGATCCTGCGCAGCACGAGAAATCCCCTGTTGAACCAAGAAGACAATAGATGGGCGACGTCGCGGTCGAGCGCGGCGAGATCCTTGTTGCCCTTCATCAAGCCAAGCAGATCGGCGCGCATCGTCACCAGGTCGCTGGTGCCGCCCGGCGCGCGATTCAGCCGCCGGATCAGCTCCTGACGCCGTGGCTCGGAGGCAAAATGCAGATCGCTGGCGTCGGCATCACTCGGCTGCGCCCGCCAGGCCTCGATCGCCTCGGAAAGCTTTGCGTGGTCCGGACCAAAATCGCGCGCCAGCGTCTCGAAGAATGATAGCCGGCCGGCCGGGTCGAGGTGGCGGTAGCGGTCGAGCACCTCACGCGCCATCGCCGTGCCGGAGGCCTCGCCGCGGCCCGAAAGCAAGGCCTCGCACAATTCGAGCAGTTCGGAGGCGTCCTCTCTCGCTTCTGAGGAGTTGCCCCGCCGAAGCAGGGTGCGGCCGCGTTCGGAAATCGTCGCGAGCAGATCGGAGAAAAACGCGTTGGCCATAGGCGGGTCGAATCCAGCGGATAATGGAATCTTACATGGGATTTAGGGCGCTGCCGATCACAATCAAGCGCAGCTCTCTGTCATGCCCCACGCATGCGGGGGCATCCAGTAGACCGCAGCCTCTCGGCTCAATCACTAAAGCCTCTGGAATACTGGATTACCCGGTTTCGCTGAAAATGACGGCTACACGATGTCATGGCGTCACTCCTTCTCCGCGAACTCGGTCGGCGTCTTGCCCGTCACCTGCCGGAAGGCGTGGGAAAACGCCGGGACGCTGGCGTATCCCAAATCCGAGGCAAGCTGCTTGACAGAGACATTGGCATCCGTCGACAGCTTTTCGATCGCGGCCGCGATGCGGGCGCGTTGGCACCAGCTCTTGAAGCTCAACTGTGTCTCCGATGAAAATAGCCGCGACAGCGTTCGCACCGAGGTGCCGACCTCGCGGGCCAGCGTCTCGATCTCATGAATGCCCGTGGGATCGGTGAGTACGATGTCGGCGGCGCGCCGGCAGCGCGGCTCGCGGGGCAGCGGGATGAAGGTTGCGGAATCCGCTGCCTGGTCCAGCTCCAGCATGGTCAGCCGCAGCAGAAGCTCGGTTCGCTCGCGATCGCTGCGATCGTCGAACAGCGCAAGAATCGTTTGATGGAGTAGCGGCGACACCCGCACCACGAATTCTGCATCGAGACTGTGGCTGCGCGGTTCGCGCTCAAGCCACGCCAGGTCGAAATAGAGCGTCCGCATCTGGATATCGGCGAGCACGTCAATGGAATGTGCGAGACGGGCCGTCACCCAGACGGCGCGATCGGGCGGCACCAGCCAGCGGCCTTTCGGCGTGGTTACCTGCATCGTGCCCTTGGCCGCGTAAACCAGTTGCGCCTCGCGGTGCATGTGGGTGTCGAGCCGCACGCCCTTCCTGTAGCTGTTGGCGACCAGGTGAACGCCATCGCCGGTCGAGATGCGGCGCCCGATGATGGCGGCAATTGGCTTTTCGGCGATATTCATTGGCGGCATCCCGTCAGGACAACCACGTATAACTTAGAAAATTGTGGGATTCGACCCCCAGCATTCGGTCTGGAGCATGATCCGGAAAAGTGGGTACCGGTTTTCCCTCGCGACAAACGCAAAGCGTTTGCGCGCAGATCATGCTCAAACAAAAGGATAGAGCGGGATGACGATTCGAAGAAAATTCATCGCGCTCTAGGACTCGATCATGAACAGCCCCAGCCGGGTAATCTCTTTCGTCAATGCGGCCCACTTCATCGATCATTATTCGATGCTGATCTTTGCCGCCGCCGTGATTGTGATGGGACCGGCGCTCGGCATGGCCTATTCCGAACTGTTGCCTTACGCCACCCCGGGCTTCGTCGCCTTCGGCGCGGGCTCGCTCCTCACCGGCTGGCTCGGCGACCGCTGGAGCCGCCGCCATATGATGGTGATCTTCTTTCTCGGCATCGGCGCCTCAATGATCGCGGTCGGCCTGGTCTCGAGCCCGCTGCAGCTTGGTGCGGCGCTGCTTTCGATCGGCCTGTTCGCCTCGATCTACCATCCTGTCGGCACCGCCATGATCGTATCCTATGCCGACAAGCTTGGCCGCGAGATGGGGCTGAACGGCGTCTGGGGCAATCTCGGCGTCGCGTCATCAGCCTTGGTCACGGGGGTGATCGGCCAATATCTCGGCTGGCGATGGGCTTTTATTGCCCCCGGCATCGTCACGATCCTGATCGGTGTCGCCTTTGCGTTGACCGTGGTTCATGAGGACCGCACCGGCGCGAAGCAGGCCGCAGCGCAAGTGCGCGTCGCCAAAGAGGATATGTGGCGGGTGATCCTGGCGCTGTTGATCGTGGTGATCGCGATATCCACCACCTTCAACGCGGTGACAGTGGCGCTGCCAAAGCTGTTCGCGGAGCGACTGGCGGATCTGACCAAAAGCCCGGCGCTGCTCGGGTTAATTGCGGCCGGCGTCTACGTGTTCGGCGCGATGACGCAGTACACAATCGGCAGGCTGCTCGACCGGCACTCGCTGAAGACGGTCGCACTGCCGCTGTCATTCATGCTGGCGCCGTTTCTTTATCTCGCCGCGACGCTCTCGAACCTGCCGCTGATCCTGGTGTCGGTCGGCATCGTGATGGGCGCATTCGGTCAGGTCACGGTCAATGACGCCATGGTCGGCAAATACACCAGCGAGGAATGGCGCTCTCGGGCCTACGCGGTGCGCTATTTTGTCGGTTTCACCGCCGCGGGTGCGTCGGTCGGTCTTGTGGCCTGGCTGTACGAGCGCGGCGGCTTCGTCACTATGTTGCATGCCTTCGCGGGGCTATGCCTGCTGGCGATCGCGGCGGCGATCATCTGCCGAGGGAGATCAAGGTGCCGGCGGCGCCCGCGTAATATTTTCCGGTTCGAACGAGAATTTGAGTTCTCACCCTCTCCTTGTTCGACCACAATGTCGATGAAGCTGCGATCGAAACCAGCCGCATGGGGAAGGAACGCTGATGTCCAATCAATTGCCGCTTGTTGCCGGCCTCATATTGGGAGCCATGATGATGGGCGTGCCGGCAAGTGCCGATACCTTGAAAGACGAGATCGCGCCGACCGGCAAGCTGCGGGTGGCGATTGCGATCAGCCCGGCCGGCGGGGCGTTCTGGTCGACCAAGAGCGAAGCCGGCGGTTATGCCGGCGTCCCGGTCGATCTCGGCAGGGAGATGGCGGCTCAGTTAGGGGTGCCTGTCGAATATGTCGTGCACCAGAATTCCGGACAAATCATCGACGCCGCGGCGAAAGGTACCTGGGACGTCACCTTTCTTCCGAAGGATCCCGAGCGCGAAACGAAGATGACGTTCGGACCGATCTACGAGGTTGCAGACGCCACCTATATCGTCAAGGCCGGTTCGACGGCCACGAATTTCCAGACGCTCGATCAGGTGGGCGTCAAGGTCGCGGCGGTCAATAACACCACGACCATGCGCGGCGCGATTGCGCATCTGAAGAACGCCAAGGTGACGGGCTATCAGACCTATGACGAGATCTTCGGTCTCCTGAAGAACGGCGAGGTCGATGCGTTCGCGCTGTCGCGCGACCAACTCAATGCCATGGCCAGGAAGATTCCAGGCACGCGCGTGCTGGACGAAACCTTCAAGCAGACCGTCACGGCAGTGGCTGTGCCGATGAACCATCCGCTCTCCGCGGCCTTCGCGACGAAGTTCATGGCCGAGGCGACCACGAACGGCACGCTGCGGAAAGCCTACGATAATAACGGGTTGAAAGACGCGCCGATCCGGACCCAGACGCGGCAGTGATGTATTATGTTTATTGTGTTTTTTATTGTTTTTGTGT
>JBJMTR010000263.1:0-2210 GCA_045811565.1 Bradyrhizobium sp. | reverse complement strand
TCACGCCGAAATAATTAGCCGCGAACGGCGTGCCGAGCCGACCGAAGCCGGTGATGACTTCGTCGAAGATCAGCAGGATGCCGTGCTTGTCGCACAATTGGCGCAGTCGCTGCAGATAGCCTTGCGGCGGCACCAGCACGCCGGTCGAGCCCGGAACCGGCTCGACGATAACAGCGGCGATCGTCTCGGCGCCGTGCAGCGCCACCAGCCGTTCGAGATCATCGGCGAGTTCGGCACCATGGGCCGGCAGATCCTTTGAGAAGGCGTTGCGGGCGAGGTCGTGGGTGTGGCTGATGTGATCGACCCCCGGCAGATGGGTCGCGAACGCGCGGCGGTTGTTGACCATCCCGCCGACCGACATGCCGCCAAAACCGACACCGTGATAGCCGCGCTCGCGGCCGATCAGGCGGGTTCGCGTCGCCTGCCCGGCGGCGCGCTGATAGGCGAGCGCGATCTTCAGCGCCGTGTCGACCGACTCCGAGCCGGAATTGGTGAAGAAGATGCGATCCAGTCCTTTCGGCGCAATCGCGGCGAGCTTTTCGGCGAAATCGAACGCGATCGGATGGCCCATCTGGAACGACGGTGCGAAGTCGAGGCTCATCAGCTGCTTTTCGACCGCGGCGGCGATCTGCCGGCGTCCGTGGCCGGCATTGACGCACCACAATCCGGCCGAGCCGTCGATCACCTTGCGGCCGTCCACCGTCGTGTAATGCATGCCTTCGGCCGACGCGAACAAACGGGGCGTGGCTTTGAACTGCCGGTTGGCCGTGAACGGCATCCAGAACGCATCAAGCTGCAGGGTGTTCGGAATCTGATGAAGGGTCACGGCGTCGCTCCATTGCTGACTCTAACAGCCGAATGCCGAGGAACCACGCGCCTGTAGGCGCAACAAGCCCTTTTCTGTGCTGCCGCAACCCATTGATCTCATTGGGCCGGTTGGAGCATATTTGCGCGATCCGAAACAGCTGCAACAGGGATTTCTCGATGAGCGTCGATATCGGCGGACGGCTGCGATTCATTCGGGCACGTCACAAGCTGTCGCAGCGTGAGCTCGCAAAACGCTCCGGCGTGACCAATTCGACGATCTCGCTGATCGAATCCAACCAGATGAATCCGTCGGTCGGCGCGCTCAAGCGCATCCTCGACGGTATTCCGATGGGACTTGCAGAGTTCTTCGCCATCGAGCCGGAGCGGCCGCGCAAGGCCTTCTACCGCTCGGATGAATTGACCGAGATCGGCAAAAAACCGATTTCCTATCGCCAGGTCGGCGACAACCTGTTCGGCCGCGCGCTGCAGATTCTCAAAGAGCGCTACGAGCCGGGCAGCGACACCGGCCGGGTACCGCTGGTGCATGAGGGCGAGGAAGGCGGCGTCGTGGTTTCTGGCCGGTTGGAAGTAACGGTCGACGACGAGCGCCGCATCCTCGATCCCGGCGATGCCTATTATTTCGAAAGCCACCGCCCGCACCGCTTCCGCTGCGTCGGCGCAAAACCCTGCGAAGTGATCAGCGCCTGCACGCCGCCGACTTTCTGAGGAAGCGGAATCTCGATGAGCAATCTCGAACTTGTCGAGGAAGCCGTGCGGATGGTGCGCGACTGCGGAGCCGAACCGGTCTCAGTGGCCGATACGGCACGCCCTCGGCGCGCTCGAAGCCGGCGCGCCGGTCAGTTGAAAAAATCGAGCACGATGTTGATGTCGGACTGCGCGGGAGCGCCGCCGCGAAAGGTCGCGTCAATGACCCGCCGGCAGGCCTCAACGGTAGCCGCGTCGCGCAGGTCATTTGCGGCGTCGAGAATGGTCCAGGCGCTATCCAGTAGCGGTTTGGCGGTCGCACTTAGCTGATCGGCAATCATTTGCGGTGCTCGGTTAAAATTCAAAAACGTCGGTGCTTCGCCGGGCCAGCTCGTGCAGTTCGCCGAGCGTGCCGCGCACGGCGTCGCATCGCGCGCATTGGACAACCGTGGTCGCAGGCGATTTCACCGGATCCACCATTTTGATCGGCAGGCCGCCGCAGCGGTCGCAGACGAATCTGAAACCGGCGCTTTCGCCCGATGTATACGGTGCCAAATTCATCGTCCTGCCGCCTCCCTTTGGTCCGTCCAATGGACATCAAAAATCATAAGCTCAGGTCAGAGACGGTGCCCGCAATTGAACGATTGCGTTAACCCCTCGTGGGGACTTCGGCTGGAGCTTTTCCGTCCTGAGAAATT
>JBJMTR010000262.1:0-2152 GCA_045811565.1 Bradyrhizobium sp. | reverse complement strand
GTGGCACCGATCACAGGCGGGCCATCCGGCGTCATCGGGCGCAGTCCGCACCAGAACGTGGCCTTGGCCGTGTCACCGCCGCGCGGAAACAGATCGGTCAGGGAGTGATCGAGCGTCGCCCGCCGTGCCTCATAAAGCTGATCGGAATAGCCCGAGATTTCCGCGGTGCCGCCGACGCGGATGCGGTCTCCCAATCGCGTCATCGCGACTTTGTAGCTCTCATCCATGATGGTCGACACCGGCGCGCCATCGGGATCAACGATCGGCACCGTGATCGAATAGCCTTTTACCGGATAGACCGGAACCGAAATGCCGAGCGGCTTTAACAGCCGCGGCGACCAGCTGCCAAGCGCGACGACGTAAGCATCTGCCTGCAACAGGCCGGCGCTGGTGACCACACCGGCGATCCGCGCGCCATCCGCGATCAACCGTTCGATCTTCGTATTGAACTTGAATTGCACCCCAAGCTTCGCCGCTTCGGCGGCAAGCGCTTCGGTGAAGATGCGGCAGTCGCCGGTTTCATCCTGCGGCAGGCGCAGACCACCTGTGAACTTGTCTTTCACCGCAGCCAGCGCAGGCTCCGCAGCAATGCAGCCAGAGCGATCGAGCACCTCGTAAGGCACGCCATATTGCTTGAGCACCGCGATGTCATCGGCGGTATGATCAAGCTGCGCCTGTTTTCGGAAAAGCTGCAGGGTTCCGCGGCTGCGCTCGTCGTAACGGATGCCGGTTTCGGTGCGCAGCGCGCGCAGGCAGTCGCGGCTGTATTCGGCGATCGGAATCATCCGGCTCTTGTTGACCGCGTAACGCGCCGAGGTGCAGTTACGCAGCAGTTTCAACAGCCAGATCCACATCACCGGATCGAGCTTCGGCCGGACCACCAGCGGACCATGCTTCATCAAAAGCCACTTGATCGCCTTCACCGGCACCCCGGGTCCGGCCCATGGCGAGGAATAGCCGGGCGACACTTCGCCGGCATTGGCAAAGCTGGTCTCGCGCGCAGGCTCTCCCTGACGGTCGACAACCGTCACCTCATGACCGGCCCGGGCGAGGTAATAGGCCGATGTGACGCCGATCACGCCGCTGCCGAGAACAACAACTTTCACGATTTCTCACGCTCCTGCGGCGGCATCACTCACCGCTGCAAGTAATTCTCCAC
Organism: Bradyrhizobium sp.; assembly: GCA_045811565.1. Taxonomy (GTDB): domain Bacteria; phylum Pseudomonadota; class Alphaproteobacteria; order Rhizobiales; family Xanthobacteraceae; genus Bradyrhizobium. The sequence goes on along the minus strand of JBJMTR010000262.1, from coordinate 993 downwards.
CGCGGCCGGAGCAAGGCTCAGGCGACCCGCTTGATGGCGTCGCCGAGGATCGAGACCATCTCGTCGATGTGGCTGCGCTCGACGATCAAAGGTGGCGACATCGCGAAGGAGTCACCGCTCATGCGAAGGTAAAGGCCGCGTTTGAAGCAATCGACCATGACATCATAGCCGCGCGCACCCAGCGCGTCCTTCCGCGGTGAAAGCTCGATACCGGCCATCAGGCCGACGGTGCGGACATCGATCACGTTCGGCAGGCCGGCGAGCTGATGGATGGAGTCCCGCCAGTAGCTGGCAAGCGAAGCGCCACGCGTGAGCAATCCCTCATCGTTGTAGATGTCGAGCGTCGCGAGGCCCGCAGCGCAGGCTACCGGATGCCCCGAATAGGTGTAGCCGTGGAACAGCTCGATCTGGCTTTCCGGACCGGTCATCAGCGTGTCATGAATCCTGCGGCTGGCAAATACCGCGCCCATCGGGACGGTGCCGTTCGTGATGCCTTTCGCCGTCGTCATCAGATCCGGCGTCACGCCGAAATAATTGGCCGCGAACGGCGTGCCGAGCCGACCGAAGCCGGTGATGACTTCGTCGAAGATCAGCAGGATGCCGTGCTTGTCGCACAATTGGCGCAGTCGCTGCAGATAGCCCTGCGGCGGCACCAGCACGCCGGTCGAGCCCGGAACCGGCTCGACGATAACAGCGGCGATCGTCTCGGCGCCGTGCAGCGCCACCAGCCGTTCGAGATCATCGGCGAGTTCGGCACCATGGGCCGGCAGATCCTTTGAGAAGGCATTGCGGGCGAGGTCGTGGGTGTGGCTGATGTGATCGACGCCCGGCAGATGGGTGGCGAAAGCGCGGCGGTTGTTGACCATCCCGCCGACCGACATGCCGCCAAAACCGACACCGTGATAGCCGCGCTCGCGGCCGATCAGGCGGGTTCGCGTCGCCTGCCCGGCGGCGCGCTGATAGGCGAGCGCGATCTTCAGCGCCGTGTCGACC
>JBJMTR010000261.1:0-11127 GCA_045811565.1 Bradyrhizobium sp. | reverse complement strand
GACCTCGCGCTTTGCGAGAAGCACAAGGTGCCGATGATGATCACCTCGCTCGGCGCGCGCGAAGAGCTCAATCAGGCCGCGCACGGCTGGGGGTGCATCGTCTTCCACGACGTCATCAACCAAAAATTCGCGCACAAGGCGATCGAGAAGGGCGCCGACGGCTTGATCCTGGTGTCGGCCGGTGCCGGCGGTCATGCCGGCGAGATCTCGCCGTTCGCCTTCGTGGCGGAGACAAGGCAATGGTTCGACGGGCCGATCGCGTTGTCGGGCGCGATCGCCACCGGCCGCGCCATCCGCGCCGCGCGAACATTAGGCGCTGACTTCGCCTATATCGGCTCGGCCTTCATCGCCACCGCGGAAGCCAATGCGGTGGAAGGCTATAAGCAGATGATCACGACATCGGGCGCGGAAGACATCGTCTACTCGAACCTGTTCACCGGCGTGCACGGCAATTATCTGAAGCCGTCGATCGTCGCTGCCGGCATGGACCCGGAAAACCTGCCGATCTCCGATGCATCGAAGATGAGCTTTGGCACGGATGCGTCCGGCGAAAGGGCGAAGCCGAAAGCCTGGAAGGAGATCTGGGGCTCTGGCCAGGGCGTCGGCAGCGTCGCCAAGGTGTTACCCGCCGCCGAATTGATCGCGCGGTTCAAAAGGGAATACGCCGAAGCCGTCGATCCTCCGCTGTGATGTAGCGCCAGAAGGACTCGCATGACAGCCAATGCCGTCAATCTCGTCAGCCATCCCTTGGTCCAGCACAAGCTCACGCTGATGCGTGAGCGCGGTCGTTCGATCAAGAATTTTCGGGAGCTCCTGAATGAGATCGGGATGCTACTCTGCTATGAAGTCACGCGCGACTTGCCGCTTGAGATGGTGGATATCGAGACGCCGCTTACACCGATGAAAGCGCCGATGATCGCGGGGAAGAAACTGACGTTCGCGCCGATCTTGCGCGCCGGCGTCGGATTTCTGGACGGCATGCTTGCCCTCGTGCCGTCGGCGCGCGTGGCGCATATCGGGCTCTATCGCGATCCCCAGACGCTGCAGGCTATCGAATATTTTTTCAAGGCGCCGCAAGATCTGTCGGACCGCATGGTGATCTTGATGGATCCCATGCTGGCGACCGGTAATTCCGCCTGTGCCGCGGCCGCGCTCCTGAAGGCGCGCGGCGCCCGCGAGATCAGGTTCGTCTGTTTGCTTGCTGCACCTGAAGGGATCGTACAATTCCAAACAGAGCATCCCGACGTTCCGGTCTGGACTGCCGCCGTCGACGAAAGGCTGAACGATCACGGCTACATCCTGCCGGGTCTCGGCGATGCCGGCGACCGAATGTTCGGCACAAAATAATGTGCCTTCAGAAAGCCGCTTGATGGACCCGATCTTTCGCGTGGACGGCAACCGCGTCGTCACCAGCCCCGACGCTGCCGGCCCCTGGGATTCGCAGATGCAGCACGGCTCCGCACCGGCGGCGCTGGTGGTGTGGGCGGCGGAGGCGATTCCGACGCTGGTGCCGATGCAGATCGCGCGCGTAACCATCGATCTGATGCGCCCCGTGCCGGTCGCTCCATTGACGATCGAGCGCGAAGTCCTGCGCGAGGGCCGCAAGATTCAGCTCTGTGCCATTCGCCTGCTCGCGGATGGCGTTGTCGTGGTCGGCGCCAGCGTACTGAAGATCAAGGCGCAGGCGCTGGTGTTGCCGCTCGAGATCAGCGATGTGCCCGTCGCACTTCCCGGCCCGGATCAATCGATCGTCGAGCCGGCGAAGTTCGCCGGCAGTCCCTTCGTCAAGTGCATTTCGATGCGCGCCGCCCGCGGCCGCTTCGGTGTGGTCGGCCCCGGCGCGATCTGGTTCCGCGTCGACCAGCCGCTGGTCGAGAGTTCGGCAGTCTCGCAGGCGATGCGCGCGGTAGTCGCGGCGGATTTTTCCAACGGCACCTCGGCCGCGCTGGATTTCCGGGAATGGACCTTCATCAATGCCGACCTCACCGTGAGCTTCGCGCGGCAGCCGGTCGGCGAATGGATTTTGCTCGACGGCGAATCCTGGATCGGCGCCGACGGCGCCGGCGTCGCGATGTCGCGGCTGGCCGATGAGCGCGGCTATTTCGGCCGCGCGGTGCAGAGCCTGGTGATTGAGAAGCGATGAACGTCGCGGCGGACTTTTTCCCGCAACAATGGATCCCCTGACGTGGAACAATTCGATGCTGAGTGAGTTGGGCCCGATTTAGGGGGTACGATGAAGCGTGTCGGAGCGGTCGCCGGCGAACTGATCATTGCCGCTTGGCAGCGGGTCGGTATTTTTTCGGGCAGCGTTGCGCAGAACAGCCTTGCATACAGACTTCCTCCGGAAGGGATCGTCCCGTGAAGCCCGGTCCCTCTTCGGAGCGAGCGGTCATTCTGGCGTCGACGCGGCAAGATGCAGCCGAGATCGCCAGCCTGATCAAGGAGGCGGGTTATTATGAGACTATCTGCAGCGATCCCGCCGCATTGAAACATGAGATCGAGAGCGGCGCCGGCCTTGCCGTTGTCGCCGACGACGCGATCAAGACCGCGGATCTGTCCGGGCTTGTGGATTGGCTCAATGGTCAACCATCCTGGTCCGATTTTCCGATCGTGCTGCTGACGCATCAGGACGCGGGCCCCGAGCGCAACCCGGATGCGGCGCGGCTGGGCCAGATGCTGGGCAATGTCACCTTCATCGAGCGGCCGTTTCATCCGAGCACGCTGGCGAGCATCATCGGCGCCGCGGTCCGGGGCCGACGCCGCCAATATCAGACCCGCGCCATTCTCGCCAATCTCACGGAAAGCGAAAGCTTGCTGCAGACCGCCTTGAATGCCGGTCATCTGGGGGCACTTGAACTGCATTTACCGGCGTTCGAGCTGGAGGCGTCCGACACCTGCAAGAGCTATTTCGGACGCCAGCCACACGAAGCGTTCTCATATCAGGATTTACTGGCGGCGGTTCATCCAGAGGATCGTGAGCGACGTCTTGAGGTAGTGGAAGAGACCATCAGGACAGGCAGGGATTACAGCATCGAATACCGCATCGTCTGGAGCGATGGTTCGCAGCATTGGCTGGAGGTTCGCGCCCGCGCGGTGCGCCGGCCGGACGGCAGCATCAAGTCGCTGGTCGGCGTCTGCTCGGACATTACCGCGCGCAAGACTGCCGAAATCGAGCGCGAGAATCTGCTGGCTCAACTGGCGGCGGAGCGCACGGCGCTGGCGGAGTTGACCGCGACGCTCGAGCAGCGCGTCGAACAGCGCACCGCCGATTTGATGAAGGAGGTTGCCGCCCGCGAAAAGGCCCAGGAGCAATTGCGGCACTCGCAGAAGATGGAGACCATCGGCCAGCTCACCGGCGGCGTCGCTCATGATTTCAACAATCTGCTGATGGCCGTGATGGGCAATCTTGAACTGTTGCGCAAGCGCCTGCCCGAGGATCCGCGCCTGCATCGGTTGGTCGATGGCGCGCTGCAGGGCGCGGAGCGCGGCGCGTCGCTGACACAGCGGCTTTTGGCATTTGCGCGCCAGCAGGATTTGCGCGCGGTGCCGGTTGATCTGCGCGCCCTGATCCTGGGCATGAGCAATCTGCTCGAGCGTTCGCTCGGGCCGCGCGTCGTGTTGCGGCTGGATCTTCCAGAAGGGCTGCCGCTGGCGCGGATCGATGCCAACCAGCTCGAGCTTGCGATCCTCAACCTCGCGATCAACGCGCGCGACGCGATGCCCGATGGCGGCTCGATCGATATCAAGGTCGGCCAATATCAGGTGAAGAAAGATGGGACGCTGAAGCCGGGCACGTACCTCAAACTGTCGGTCATCGACACCGGCGCCGGCATGCCGCCGGAAATATTGAAGCGGGCGATCGAACCGTTCTTCTCGTCAAAACCGCTCGGCAAGGGCACCGGCCTCGGCCTGTCAATGGTGCACGGTCTCGTCGTGCAACTCGGCGGCACGCTGCAGCTGTCGAGCACGGTCGGGAAAGGCACGACCGCAACGATGGTGCTGCCGGTTGCGGCGGCGGTGCCGGAAATCCAGGGTCCGGTGTCTCCGGCGCAGAAGGTCAAGCGTTCGGCGGTGATTTTGTTTGTCGACGACGATCCGCTCATTGCGATGTCGACCACGGAAATGCTGGAAGACCTTGGTCACCGGGTGATCGGCGCCAGTTCCGGGCCGCATGCGCTCGACATCCTCAAGAGCGAGCAGCCGATCGATTTGATGATGACCGATCACGTAATGCCGGGGATGACCGGGATCGAACTCGCGGCAGCGTCGCGCGAGGTGCGGCCGTCGCTGCCGGTCCTGCTCGCCACCGGCTACGCCGACCTGCCCGAGGGCGCCCAGGTCGACCTGCCGCGGCTGGCAAAGCCGTATCATCAGGACCAATTGCGCGACCGGCTCGATCAATTGCTGGGATAAGCTTACCCGACCATTCGGTCGCGGCCGACCCAGAAGCTTGCCTTCAGCACCTTCTTGTCGACCTTGCCGACGCCGGTCATCGGCAGCTCCTGAACGAATTTGATGTGCTTTGGCGCGTGCGCCGGACCTTTTCGCGCTTTCACGAGGTTGATCAATTCATCCGCATCGGGCCGGGCGCCGTCGCGCGCGACGACGACTGCTGTAACGGCCTCGCCCCATTTGTCGTCGGGAACGCCAACCACAGCGACCATCGCGACGTCGGCGTGTTGGGACAACACGTCCTCGATCTCGCGCGGAAAGATGTTGAAGCCACCGGTGACGATCATGTCTTTCTTGCGGTCCAGGATGAACATGTAGCCGCGTTCGTCGGCACGCGCGATATCGCCGGTATGCAGCCAGCCCCCTTTCAGGGTTTCCGCTGATGCCTCCGGCCGCTTCCAGTATTCGGCCATCACATGCGGCGCGCGCACGCAGATCTCGCCGGGCTCGCCGGTTGCGACCTCCTGGTCGTTATCGTCGAGAATTTTCACATCGCAGGCGGCGATCGGAAATCCACAGGACAGGAACAGCTCGGGCGTCCTGGAATCATGATCGGCCTTGCGCAGCACCGAGACCGGATAGCATTCGGTCTGGCCATATAGCTGCGAGAACACCGGCCCGATCCGCTCGATGCCTTCGACCAGCCGGCTCGGCGACATCGCCGATGCTCCGTACAGCAGCAGTTCGAGCGTCGAAAGATCGGTCTTGTCGAGCGCGGGATGATCCAGCAGCACATAGATCATGGTTGGCACGAACAGCGTGAGATTGATCTTCTCGCGCTCGATCGTCTTGAACACCGCCTCGGGATCAAACCCTTTCAGCATGTGCACGGTGCCGCCGCGCATCAGTGTCGGCAGCACTTTTGTCCCCGCGACGTGGCTGATCGGGGCGACGGTGAGGTAGCGCGGCGTGTCGGGAATTTCGAAATCCGCGAGGATCGCGGCGGCGAAGCCACCATATTCGCGGTGGTAGCGCAGCACGCCCTTGGATTTGCCGGTGGTGCCGCCGGTGTAATTGAGGGTTGAGATATCGTCGACTCCGGCGAAACAGCGTGGGCTCGCGTGGCCTGCCGCCTCGATCGCCTGCAACAGATCGATGCCGTAATTGGCGGGACCGAGCGTGAAGACGGTTTTGACGCCCAAGGCTTTTGCGGCGAGATCGCCGCCGCGGTCGCGGAATGTCTCGGCGTCGACGACCAGCATCTGCGAATCAGAATCTTCGAGCTGAAACAGTTGATCGTCGAGCGATCCCAATGGGTGCAGCCAGGTGATCGCGAGCCGCGACAATTGCGCGGCTACTCCCGCGCACCACGCGTCGGCGCGGTTCGCGGTCAGGAAGGCGACGCGAGTGTCAGGTGCGAAGCCGAGCTGCATGAACACGCGCTGGAGGCGCCCGATCAGGTCGGTCGCGCCCTGATAGCTGATCGATCCGCCGGGCCAGCTGAAGGCGACCCGCGAAGGGTAACGCGCCAGCGCCCGCACCGTCTGTTCGCATACCGTCGGAAACGCATAGAGCGGATGGCTCATTTCTCTTCTCCCAGCCTGTTTTGTCATCAGCCTTCAATCGTGCCAATGTTCGCCGCAACGCTAGCACAACAACGCCGGGAGGAAACACTTGCTATCTGCCAATCCCCTTTCGCGCTTCCGCGATCGCCTCAGCCTGCCGCTGATCGCGGCGCCGATGTTTCTGGTCTCCGGCGTCGAGCTTGTGGTAGCCGCCTGCCGCAACGGGGTGATCGGTTCATTTCCGACGGTGAACTGCCGCGAGCCTGAGCAGCTCGATAGCTGGCTCTCCGACGTCGAAAGCCAGTTGCAGCGGCATTCTGACGCAACCGGCAGGCCTGCCGCGCCGGTCTGTCCGAACCTGATCGTGCACCGCTCCAATGCGCGGCTGGAGCAGGATCTTGGGGTGCTGCTGCGGCACCGGCCGGAGCTGGTCATCACCTCGGTCGGATCGCCGGCGCCGGTGCTCAAGCCGCTGCATGATGTCGGCGCGCTGGTATTCGCCGATGTGGCCTCCATCCGCCACGCCGAACGCGCGGTCGCCGCCGGCGCGGACGGGCTGGTGCTGCTGACGGCAGGGGCGGGCGGTCAGACCGGCTGGCTTAATCCGTTCGTGTTTGTGCGCGCGGTGCGCGCGTTCTTCGACGGACCCGTTGTGCTGGCGGGCGGCATCGGCGACGGCCATGCACTTCGCGCCGCGGAGGCACTGGGCTGCGATCTCGCATACATGGGCACAAAATTCATCGCCACCCCCGAGAGCATGGCCGATCCCAGATACAAGGAGATGCTGGTCAAGAGCAGCGCCGATGACATCCTGCTGACGACGGCGTTCACGGGACTGCAGACAAATATGCTGCGGCCGTCGATCACCGCTGCCGGTCTCGATCCCGACGATCTGCCGCAACGGGGCGCCATCGATATCGCAGAGGATATCGACATCGGCGCGCGCGAAAACCGGCCAAAGCGCTGGCGCGATATCTGGAGCGCCGGGCACGCCACATCCGGCGTGACGGAGGTGCTTTCAGTCGACGAACTGGTGGCGCGTACGCTTGCGGAGTACTGCGAGGCGGCCGCGCGCGTAAAGCTCGGCTAGAGAGTGTTCGCTTGAACCAACCGTGATCCAGCGCCCGTGGTCGATGGTTCGAGACGCGCGGCGTTGCCGCGCTCCTCACGTGACGGCAGCGATCACCGTTGAGGCCACGACCCCGCCGAGGGCGTTACCGCACGCTCGTTGTCATCTGAGCCAGCGATTCCGCCATGCAGGGCTATTGCCGATTAACGCGCCGTTAACCACGGTCGCGCCAACAATAATCCCACAGGACGGCCCGCCGCCACAGGCAGGGCTGGCGGCCAAAGCAGGGGACGCGAGATGGATTTCGAGGTGGTTTTTGCAAAGACCCCGGCGACCCTCGACGAAATCAGGACCCGCGTCTTTTATGCGCTGCAGCGGCATCCGCTGTGCCGCAACGTCGAATTCGACATCGTCAGCATGCCGCGCACCCGCAAGGGCAACTGGACCATCAGTATGCGCTCGGTCACGCCGGACGCGCTGTGGGAGGCGTCCGAGATCGTCGCCGAGATTCAGGAAGCCTACGATCTGGCCGCCGCGGCCTGATTTTTGTCCCGTTTCGGTGCAATCTTTCCACCTGCCGCACTCGATATGCCGGCATGTTAAAGCCTTAATTGGCATGCAGTTTTCGCGGAATTGGCCGGGATGGAGACGTTTGTGACCAGAGTTATTACCATCGTTGCGCTGATCTGCTTCCTGGTCGTCGGCGCCGCTGCCACCAGCATTCTCGGCCGCGACAGCGTGCCGATGCCCCGCTACGACGCGGCTTCCGAGCCGGTCGTTCAAAATCCGATTTCCAACAAGGAAGGCAAAAAGGACCGGCTGGCCGTCGTCGCCCTCGCCGCGGCATCGTTCGAGCCGCCACAAGCCCAAATCCAATCTCAAATCCAGTCTCAAGTCCCATTTCAGGTTCAGGCTGAAGCGCCAAACCCCGAGTTGGCCGAGTCGCTGCGCCGAGCCTATGCGTCGACCACGCCCGCCGACGTTGGATTGCCGAAGGTGACCGAGCCGGCGGTTGCGCCGGCGGCACCTGCGCCTCCGAAGCCGAAAGCCGCGAGCAAGCCGCAGCCGCAAAAGAACTACGCCCTCCTGAGCGACGCGCAGATCGCCGTCATCAAGGAGCGGCTGAAATTGTCTTCCGCGCAGGAATCCTATTGGCCGGCGGTGGAGACAGCGCTACGCGCCGTAGCCCGCAAGATTCACGCGACCCGTCAGACTGACCCGGGCGCGACGGGCACACCGATCGATCCCGACTGCGCAGAGGTGCAGCAATTGAAATCGGCGGCGATGCCGCTGCTGTTCCAGTTGCGCGAAGACCAGAAGCGCGAAGTGCGTTCGCTCGCCCGCGTCATCGGGCTCGAAAAAGTCGCCGCGATGATCTGAGCGGATCGTTTTGCGAGTCCGTCGCCGCGCGACCGCCGCTATGCGGTTCGTTCCGGTTCCATAGCTAAATCATCCCGCTTCAGCGCCGGAACATCGGCCCAATCTGCACGTTGCTCGCGCAGACGAGGAGCCGACATATGCGTACATCGACGGCCTTTTTTGCAGGGGCGGGAACCGTGGTGGTGGCGATCGCCGCCGGCCTGGGCGGTGGATTGGTGCTTGCCAACTTGGTCAATCCCCACTCGCCCAAGCAGGAGATGACCAAGCTCGAGCGGCGCATGTCGCCGGAGCCGATCCCCGTTTCGAACGCGCCGTCCGAACCGGTGCCGTATCTCGCCGCGACGCAAGCCGCCACAGCGGCTACGGACGCTGCAATTCCTGCCCAAAACCAGCAGCAGATACAGCCGGCGGAAGCGACCGCAAGCAACACCGCGGCAAACGGGCAGCCGGCGGCGTCGGCGCCGCAATCCGCCGCGCCCGGCACGCAGGCTGCCGCGCCCGAGCAGAGCAAGACTTCTGAACCGTCCAGGACCCCGGAAGATGCTTTCGCCAACGCGCGCGACGCCGATGTAAAGCGAGAAGCAAGACGCGCCGAAGAGAGACGGCGCGCCGAGCGCCGTCAGCAATGGTCCGACAAGCGCCGCTATCAACAGCGCCAGGATCAGGAGCTCCGCGACGTCGAGCAGAAGGTGAGGGAAGACACCGGGTCGCCGCGGATCTTCGCGGCAGAGCCCGTGAGGATCGAAGTGCCCCGGATCAGGTTGTTCGGCGAGGATGATGACTGACCAGTCGTCGCCTCGATGATCCGACCCGCGTCATCGCCGCGATCGCGCGATTGGGTTTTCCGACCGTTTTCGTTTATCTTTCGGACATTCTCGGCGCCAACCTGACCGCGGTTCTCGGCGGATTTGAGACGGCGCGTTAAGCGGAAAAGGCTGATAACATTGGCGTCGAAACGAGTCTACCCAGATGCCAAACGTTCCCAAACCAGCGCCGCCGGACAAACAAGCCGCCGAATTCGACCTCAACCGCCTCGCCGTGACGCCGGCTGACATCAGGGCGGCGGCCGCGACCATCCGCGGCTCGGTGATAACAACCGAATGCAATCAGAGCCGGACGCTGAGCGAGCTCTGCGGCTGCAACATCTGGCTCAAATTCGAGAACCTTCAGTTCACTTCCACCTTCAAGGAGCGGGGCGCGTTGAATCGGCTCAACGCCCTGTCGCCGGATGAGCGAGGGCGGGGCGTGATCGCCATGTCGGCTGGAAATCATGCGCAGGGCGTCGCCTATCACGCGCACCGGCTCGGTATTCCCGCTGTTATCGTGATGCCGATCGGCACGCCGATGGTGAAGATCGAGAACACCAGGCGCCACGGTGCGGAGGTCATCATATCGGGCAAGACGCTGGAAGAGGCAGGCGAGTTCGCGCGCGAGCATTGCAAGGCCCACAACATGACGATGATCCATCCCTATGACGATCCGCTGGTCATCGCAGGGCAGGGCACCATCGCGCTGGAAATGCTTGAGGCGGTGCCTCTCCTGGATACACTGGTCGTTCCGATCGGCGGCGGTGGGCTCGCGTCCGGCATGGCCGTAGCGGCGAAGGCCTTGAAGCCTGGCCTGCGCATCGTTGGCGTTCAGGCCCAGCTTTACCCTTCGATGTATAACGTCATCAACGACAAGCATCTGGCGATGCGCGGCGACACCCTGGCCGAGGGCATTGCCGTCAAGACGCCGGGCCAGATCACCGCAGAAATCATCCGCCGTCTGGTCGATGACATCATTCTGGTCACGGAAGATCAGATCGAGCGTGCGCTGGCGACGCTGATCGCTATCGAAAAGACGGTGGTCGAAGGTGCCGGCGCGGCGGGCCTGGCGGCGGTGCTGGCCGCGCCCGAACGCTTCGCGGGCCGCAATGTCGGCCTGGTTCTGACCGGAGGAAACATCGATACCCGGTTGATCGCCTCGGTCCTGACCCGCGAGCTTGCGCGCGAGGGACGGCTGACGCAACTGGCGATCGACATCGTCGATCGGCCAGGCCAGCTGGCCGCCGTATCGGCGTTGCTTGCCGAAGCCGGCGCCAACATCATCGAAGTCTCGCATCAGCGCACGTTTTCCGACCTGCCGGCCAAGGGCACCTTGCTTGAGCTCGTGATCGAAACCCGCGATCGCGCGCATCTGGATGAGGTGATGAAGAGGCTCGGTGCGGAGGGATATAGGGCGTGGCTGCCGGGGCGGCGCTGACTGCCGCCGGATGATCGGCACGACTGCAAGCTGCGGTCAGTTGCGAGGTCCGATCGCCGACGCGCGTTGCCGCAGATCGCTGGCCGCTTCGGCAGCTGGAGCATCCGGCTTTTGGGTCGACAGGTTCTGCAGGACCACGGTGGTTTGGGACGGCCGGGCGATCTCGATGCCCAGGTCTTGGAAGCGCCGCTTCATGCGCCGATAAAATTCACGCTGCACCGGCCAGCGCCCGGAATCGGTGCATTCGATCTGGCCGACAATGGTGGCCATCGAGGCGTCCACCTTGTCCACACCCCAAACGTCGAGATCGCCGCGGATCATTGGTTTGAACGCGGGATCCGCGCGCATCTCTGCCGAGATTTCCTTCAAGACAGCCCCGACGCGGTCGGTATCCTCCTTGTAAGCGACATTGACACTGACTGCGGCGTTGCCGATGCCCCGGTTGGTGTTGGTGACGCTGGTCACCGAGCTGAATGG
>JBJMTR010000260.1:0-5056 GCA_045811565.1 Bradyrhizobium sp. | reverse complement strand
CACAGCCTGAAGGCGTCGCCGCTGCAGGCCTGTTGCTGTTCAGGGGTATAGGCCGCGCCAGGCGCAGACCACATCGAAGCCGAAAGTGCCGTTGCCAGCATCAAGCCGAGCTGGACATTGCTGAGCCGGACAGAAGTCATCGATTCCCCCGCAGCGTGATTTGAGCGAATTGTGAGTGAGCGGTGCGGGGATGGCAAGCAGAGGAGGACAGTCAGCCACAGCTGAAACGTCGGAGTTCGAGATCGCGTGCTGATGGTGTCATAAGTGGTACAGTTGGGTGGGCTCGAACCACCGACCTCCTGTTCCACAGACAGGCGCTCTAACCAACTGAGCTACAACTGCATCCGCTGCGTGGGCCCAAGAGGGGTCCGCGAATGGGGCGGAAACTAGGTGCAACGCCCAGCTTTGGCAAGGCCGGAACGAGGCTACTTCGCTGTCGTTCCTGCGAACGCGGACGACATCGAGGCTAACGCTCAAGCAAAAGGCCCGGGGCTGACGCCCGGGCCCTTCAGCAATTTCGGATCGATCAGGCGGCGGGCTTGTAATATTTCGACGCGCTGGCCTTGATCGGCTCGACGGTTTCGGTGGCGACCTTCTGGCCGAGCTCGGCGAGTTCCTTTGCCTGGGCACTGAACGTCTCGAACTGCTTGCGGGTATGCGAGGCCCACAGCTCCAGCGCCTCCGACGGCGTTTTCACCGCGAACAGTTCCTGCGCGAAGTCGAGCGTCGAGGTGGTGTTGGCCTTGAGGAATTCAATCAGCTTGGCGGAATATTCGCCGGCGCCCTTGCTGGCGGTCGTGAACACCGCCTCCATGGTGCCGTTGTGGGTCTCTGCGGCATCCTTGAACTTGGCGTAGTTGTCGCGGGCCTGCGACACGCCCTTTTCGGCGAAGGCGCGCATCTGCTCGGGAACCTCGAACGGAATGATGGAGGCGGAAAACGGATCGGAGGGATTGACCATGGTATGTGTCCTTCGCAACAGTGGAAACGCTGTGACTCCCGCAGGATCGCCCGGCAGCGAGAGAGCCGGAAGCGTCGAACCGGGTCACGTACACAAACTCAGCAGGTACGCAAACTCAGGAAGTATGCCCATCCACGGGCGAGCCCAATAAATACCCGTATCATGTCAAATTTGTGCAACGCAACGCAATTTCTGCGCAGCGCCGCATTCGCAGCCCGGACTGCGCGTACTTTAGGTTCGCGCAATCTGGCGTTGATACGGCCGATCCATCGGGCTGATTCGCTGGGTAAATGACCGCGAGAGCTCAGGATTTCGGCTTGACGGCATCTATTGCCGCGCGGCTGACGATCTGGCCCATCTCGCTGGCCTGCTCCGCCAGCGCCCGCATCTGTGCCTGCACATACTCGCTGTGCAGCCGCATTACTTCGGCCACATCCTTGGCTTTCAGAAGCGACTCCGCATACTCCAGCGAGGATTGGACGTTTCTTTCGGCATTGGTGATCGCCTTGCTCGAGATGTCCTTGGCGCCCGCGCGAACCGTGGCGCCTCGCTCCTCGAAGGTGCCGGCGGCTGCCTGCGCACTCGCCACGAATTTCTCAAAAGCCTTGCGGGCCTGATCGAAGCTCGCCTCCGCCATCGATCGCATTTCCTTCGGGATTTCGAAACGGTCGCGCCCATCTTCGTTCATGGTCCCACTCCTGTTCGTTGGGAGGGCCATCATTTCCGGGTTTCCCTTCAGACCCGCGTCAAGATATCGCCAGGAGACCTCGCCGGTATGACGCGGCGCCCAATGGTTCCCGTCGTGGGCCGTTGATGGCCGTTTGCACTGCTTCAACGCCGAAGCCGGCTCAATAGTTCAGCCAAGTTAACGTTATCGCGGCTTTAGATCTCGGGCGCGGCGCAAGCCGTGGACCTGCCGCGCCATGCTTGCGATACTAAGATGCGGTAAGGCTATCATTGTTTGGCCGCCGATTTCTGAAGCCATAGTCGGGCAAAAAAACCCAAAGCCGTACGGTCATGTCGTTGCGATGAGTAATGCGGAATTCCAGTTCCAGGGGCTCGGCGATCCGCGCCTGGCGGTACACGCGACGAGCGCCCTGCCCGCATGGCTATGGACCAGCGACGGTACGCGGATTCTGTGGGCTAATCCGGTCGGCGCGCAAACGTTCGGCGCCGGCAATGGCGCAGCGCTTGCAACAAAGCTCTTTGGGCCGGCCGATCAGCATCGGCGGCAGATCGCGCAGCTCGCCGGGCGCCTTCCGCTAAACGGCGCGATCCGGCTGGAGCGGTTGCGCGGCTTCGGCGCCCCGCCCGGCATGCTCGCGACCTGTACCTGTTCGCGGCTGGATTTCCCCAATGGCAGCCACGGCATCCTGATCGCCGCCGCCGGCCCCCCTTGCCGACCCATCATGACGCTGGTCGAGCGGCTGCAGCGGCTGGTCCAGGGCGTCGATGCGCCGATTGCCGCCTTTACCCGTGACGGCATGTTCATCGGCGCCAGCGAAGCCGCGCGTCCGTTGCTCGGCTTTCGCAATCTCTCCGAAGTCGGCCTTGATGATGCGCGCGACAACGCGTTGAAGCAGGGCCGGGTCGAGACGCCTGTTGGCATCGGCCACATGGTGCTGCAACGCGTCGGCAGCGGCGCCGATATCGGTCTGGTCGCGCTCATCGCACCCGGCGCCACGGCGGCTGCCCACATGCACCACGTTGCGTCGCTGATGCCCGAAGCAGCGCGAGCCGAGCCGGCCGATGAACTGTCTACTGTTCGGCCGATTCCCTATTACGAGGCGCCAGCGTTGTCGGGCGAAGCGCCCGCCGAATTCGCGCTGTTCGACGAATTTGCCGAGCCGCCCGCGATCGCAGATACGCCGACCGAGCCCGAATTGCCTGCGCCGCGCGAACCCGAACAGCCCAACGCCGAGCTGTCGCGGCTCTGCGCCTCGCCGGTTGACTCGCCATCGCTCGGCTCCCCGCACGGCGAGAGTTCGGCTGATGTGACGAGCCCGAATACCGAATTGGCCGAGCACGAGCCGTCGCCTTATGTCGAAGCTGTTGCCGATGAAGAACCGCCGGAGCCCACTGACGAGCGTCCGTCAGAAACCCGTGCGCCGGCACCCACTGAAGACCCACCGCCACCTCCTGTCGAACCCTACCCACCGGCAATCGTGGCCGAGCCGGTCAAACCGCCGTCCTGGCTCGACGAGCCCGGGCCGACGACGCGCCGGCACCCGCTGCGCTTCATGTGGCAGATGGATCATGAGGGCCGCTTCTCGCTCGGCTCGGACGAGTTCACCCGCCTGATCGGCATGCGCACGGCGGCGGGCCTTGGCCGGCTGTGGAGCGACATCGCTAACACTTTCGGGTTCGATCCCGATGGCCGCGTCATGACGGCTTTTGCCACGCGGGATAGCTGGAGCGGGATCACGCTGAACTGGCCAGTCGATGGCGGCGAGCGCTTGCCGGTCGAATTGTCGGGCTTGCCGGTCTTCGATCGCATGCGAAATTTTGCCGGCTATCGGGGCTTTGGCGTTTGCCGCGATCTCGACGGCCTTGCGCGACTCACCGCATTGCGGCGCTATGAGTTCTTCGGCGGGCCGCCGCTACACCAGCCATTATCGGCTGATGCCGTTAAGCCCGCTCCCGCCGACAATGGGCATACCGAAGCGGAGCCGAGCGTCACCTCACCGGCACCGACTGAATTGCGCGAGCCGATAGCATCAGAGAGTTCATCGCAAACCGATTTGGAAACGACAGTGGAAACGCCCAACGAAGCAGAAGCGGAAATGCCGACGGAGGCGCCCCGGAACGTCGTGCCGTTCCGCCCGATGGGCGAGATCAAGCCGCCGTCGCTGACGGCGGTTGAAAACAACGCCTTCAACGAACTCGCGCGGCAATTGGCAGCGCGGCTCCAAAGCGAAACCGGCATCCTCGCTCCTTCAACGCCATCTGAACCCGACGGCACGGCTGTCGAGCCGGCCGCTGAGTTCGATGCGTGCGAGCCGGTGAGCGAAGCGCCGGCCGGCGAACAAGGCGCAAACGAACAGCCGGCAGGCGAAGAACCAGCAGGTGAAGGACCGGCAGGTGAAGGACCGAAATGGCTGAAAGAATCCGAGCCCACCCCGCGCGGCGAGGCGAGGCGCGACAGGGCGCTGCTCGATCTGCTGCCGGTCGCTGTCCTGGTCTATCGGCTCGACCGGCTGCTTTATGCCAACCGCGCGTTCCTGGAGCGGATGGGCTACGACAGCCTGCATACGCTGGAGGAAGCCGGCGGTCTCGACGCGCTCTATGTCGAGCCCGGCGTTTCGAATGCCTCCAGCACCTCCGGCACCGGTACGCCGGTGAAGATTTCCGCCAGCCAGCCTTCCGGCCAGGCCGTTGGCGAGCCCGCCGCCGATGCGCGCCTCTACACGATTTCATGGGACCACGATTCCGCGCTGGCACTGATCTTCTCGGAAACTCGCGAGCAAGGTGCCGCTATGGCGACCGCGATCGCGAATGCTGTTCCCGTCGCCGAACCATCGCGGGTTGGCCATGCCGACGCCGAGGAACTCGGCGCCATCCTCGACACCGCGGCCGAAGGCATCGTGATGTTCGATGGCGAGGGCAATATCAACTCCTGCAACCGCAGCGCCGAAGCGCTGTTCGGCTATGATGTCGCCGACCTCGCGCAGCGTAATCTCGCCGAATTGTTCGCGCCGGAAAGCCAGCACGCGGTGTTCGATTATCTCGCGAGCATCAAGGGCGCCGGCGTCGAGAGCCTGCTCGATCACGGCCGCGAGGCATTGGGACGCGTGCGCCAGGGCGGCTTCGTGCCGCTGTCGATCACCATGGGCCGCACCCGCGCCGGTGGACCGAATTTCTTCGCGGTGTTTCGCGATCTCTCGCAAGCCAGGAAGAGCGAGAGCGAGTTGCGCGAGGCGCGGCGGCTGGCCGATCGCGCGGCGACCGCCAAGGCCGACATGCTGGCGCGGATCAGCCACGAGGTGCGCACGCCGCTCATAGACATCATCGGCTTCGCGGAAGTGATGATCGGCGAACGCTTCGGCGCGCTAGGCAACGAACGCTACGTCGTATTCATGAAGGACATCCGCGCCT
>JBJMTR010000259.1:0-4408 GCA_045811565.1 Bradyrhizobium sp. | reverse complement strand
GTGGTTTCCGATGAACTCAAATCTCACGGCCTGCGCACGGACATCTCGCCGGCCAACGACGCTTATTTCATGAAGCCGCTGATATCGGCGATGGCGGCGGCACTCGGAAAAAATCCGCCGCGCGCGGCCGCGGCCAAAGCATCCTGAGCGGTCACGGCCCAGGCCATAGTATCCGGCTCCAGCGAAGTCTATTGGCAAAGCTCTTTGGAATCAGGCCTTTACGCAGCCTTTGGCGCCGATCTTGACCCAGCGGTTTGGCCCGGCTGGAAATCCAGAGTTACTCGCCATAGTGGCGCAAGCGCTCGAGGTCGATGATCGTCACCCCACCATATTCGAGCCGCAGCAGGCCTTCTTTCTCGAGCCGCTTCAGGCACTGGTTGGCGTTTTGCCGGGAGATACCGGACAGCGCGCCGATCTCTTCCTGGGTGATTTCCAGATGGCGCGTCAGATCCGGATAGAGAATGGGATTGAACAGCGATGCGATGGAGCGCGCGAGGCGCGCGGTCGCGTCCAGCGTCCGGCCATATTCAAGGAAGGCGATGAACTGGCCAAGGCGCTCGTTGAGCTGCCCGACCAGGAAACGATTGAAGGTGACGCTGTTCTCGAACAGCCAGACGAAGGTCTTGCGATCCATTATGGCGAGGCGCGTGTCGCGCAACGCCACCACATCGTAGCGGCGGGCTTCGTTCTTGAGCACGCTTCCCTCGCCGAACCATGCACCGGCGGTGAGCCCGGCAAAGCTCGCGGCCTTGCCGCCGCGCGAAACGATGCCCATTCGGGCAAGACCGGTGACGACGCCGGTCCAGTATTCGAAATTGTCACCGCGCATGAAGATGAATTCATTGGCGCTGTAGGATTTCTCGACGATGCCGGCGCGCGCGATCTCGATCTCGCGTGGGTTCAGGTCGCGTGACCAGGACGCGATGCGCTTCAGGTAGTCCGGAGCAATCATGATCTCATCGGCGGCTGGCCTGCACCTTATATTGCACCGCAACAACGCTCCTCTCCGCCTCCCGGCGGCGCGAGGTCCCAGCGAAATTTGCCGGTTAATTGTCGGGCACAAGACATTTCAACGTATCGCTTTGCCCTATTGAGAGCCACCCCGCGACGTCGGACAGAATCGGTGAACAGCGGGTGCACGTGAGCGAGGAATACGGGTGCGGCGTTACCGCGCATGGAAGAGTCGAACCACCGGTGGGACGAGGGGTAAATAGTCGGATGGCTTAGCGTTAGCGGCCAATGTAAGATCGGCGTTGCAGTTACAAACGATAGACAAAGAGCGCACAAGCGCCGTATCCGGAGGGAATAGGTGGCTTACACGTTGGAAGTGCGCGAGGTATCGCTGCGCTTTGGTGGCGTCCGCGCGCTCACCGAAGTAAGTTTCGGCGTCAAAGCAGGCGAATTGTTTTCGATCATCGGCCCGAACGGCGCCGGCAAAACCTCGATCGTCAATTGCATCTCCGGCCGCTACAAGCCGACGGAAGGCCAGCTGTTCTATCGCGGCAAGGACATCACTGCGCTCAATCCCAACGCCCGGCCCTCGCTCGGTATCGGCCGCACGTTCCAGAACCTGGCGCTGTTCCACCACATGAGTGTGCTCGACAACATCATGGTCGGGCGCCACCATCTGTTGAAGAATAATTTCATCACGGGATCGCTGTACTGGCTGACCGGCGCGCGGCGCGAGGAACTCGAGCATCGGCGCAAGGTGGAAGAGATCATCGACTTCCTCGACCTGCAATCGGTGCGCAAGGCGACCGCCGGCACCCTGCCCTACGGCCTGCGCAAGCGCGTCGAGCTCGCACGCGCGATGGCGCTGGAGCCGCAGCTGATCCTGCTCGACGAGCCGATGGCCGGCATGAACTTCGAGGAAAAGGAGGACATGGCGCGCTACATCGTCGATCTCAACGAAGAGTTCGGCATGACCGTCATGATGATCGAGCACGATATGGGCGTGGTGATGGACATCTCCCATCGCGTCATGGTGCTGGATTTCGGCCGCAAGATCGCCGAAGGCGATCCGGCGACCGTGCTCGCCGACCCCCATGTCAAGCGCGCCTATCTCGGCGAGGAAGATGAAGTCCTGGTCGATCCCGACGATCGGCCTGAGCCCGCGGAGAGCGCCGCATGATGGATTACGCCGGCCGCGCCGCGCTTGCCGATACCTATCCGAAACTGCTCCGCCTCAACGCCAGAGAGCATGGCGGCGAGATCGCGCTACGTGAGAAGGATCTCGGGCTCTGGCGCGTCTTCACCTGGAATGACTATCAGGCGCGCGTGCATGATTTCGCGCTCGGCATGGTCGAACTGGGTTTAGGCCGCGGCGACGTCATCGGCATCATCGGCGACAACCGGCCTGATTGGGTGGCGGCGGAGATCGCGACGCATGGGATCGGCGGAATGAGCCTTGGCCTCTATCGTGACGTGCTGGACGAGGAAGCCGCCTACTTGCTCAGCTACGGCGAAGCCAAGCTGGTCTTCGCCGAGGACGAAGAGCAGGTCGACAAGCTGCTGGCGCTTGCCGACCGGGTGCCTGACCTGAAGCACATCATCTATTCCGATCCGCGCGGCATGCGGAAATACGACGACCCGCGGCTGATGGAAGCGAACAAGCTGGCGGAGATGGGACGCGACCGCGCCAGGCGCGAGGCGGGACTCTACGATAAGCTCGTTGATGCGACCAACGGCGAGGACGTCGCGATCCTCTGCACGACATCAGGCACAACAGCCAATCCCAAGCTCGCGATGCTCGCGGCCGGGCGCGTTCTCAAGCATTGCGCGACTTACCTCGCGTTCGATCCGAAGGGACTGGACGACGAATATGTGTCGGTGCTGCCGCTGCCCTGGATCATGGAACAGGTCTACGCGCTCGGCAAAGGACTGCTCTGCCGGATGAAGATCAACTTCGTCGAAGAGCCGGACACCATGATGCACGATTTCCGCGAGATCGCGCCGACTTTTGTCTTGTTCGCGCCGCGCGTTTGGGAATCGATCGCCGCCGACGTGAGGGCCGGCGTAATGGACTCGTCGCCGCTGAAGCAAAAGCTTTACGACCTCGGCATGAAGGCGGGGCTATCGGCGCTGGCGGACGGCAAGCACTCCGTCGTCGCAGACAAGCTCTTGTTCCGCGCACTGCGCGATCGTCTGGGTTTTACGCGGCTGCGCTCGGCTGCGACCGGTGGCGCGGCGCTTGGCCCCGACACGATCAAATTCTTTCAGGCCATGGGCGTACCGCTGCGCACGCTCTATGGCCAGACCGAACTGTTGGGGGCGTATACACTGCATCCGCCCGGCAATGTCGATCCGGATACGACCGGGGTCCCGATGGCCGACGATATCGAGATCCACGTCGATAACCCTGATGTCAACGGCGTCGGCGAAATCGTGGTTCGCCATCCCAACATGTTCCTGGGCTACTACAAGAACCCGGAAGCCTCCGCCGCCGATATGAAAGATGGCTGGATGCAGTCCGGCGATGCCGGCTATTTCAACGAGAACAGGCAGCTCGTGGTGATCGACCGCATCAAGGATCTCGCCGAGACCTCGCGCGGGGACCGCTTCTCGCCGCAATATATCGAGAACAAGCTGAAATTCTCGCCCTACATCGCCGAAGCCGTGGTGCTCGGCGCCGGCCGCGACGCGCTGGCGGCGATGATCTGCATCCGTTATTCGATCATCTCGAAATGGGCTGAGAAGAACCGGATTTCGTTCACCACCTACACCGACCTCTCCTCGCGCCCGGAGGTCTACGCGCTGTTGCGCAAAGAGGTCGAAACCGTCAATGCCACGCTGCCGCCGGCGCAGCGCATTTCGCGCTTCCTCCTGCTCTACAAGGAGCTCGATGCCGACGATGGCGAACTGACCCGCACCCGAAAAGTCCGCCGCGGCGTCATCAACGAAAAATACGCCGACATCATCGACGCGATCTATCGCGGCGTCAGCAAAATCCCCGTCGACACCGTGATCCGTTTCCAGGACGGCACCACGCAGCGGGTGCGGACCACGCTGCGGGTGGTCGATCTCGTTCGCGAGGCCGCGACTGCGGAGGCCGCGGAATGAAAATCCTGAAAAGTCCTCGTGCGGCGCTAACTAAGGTGCCCTTTCCCCTCATGGGAGAGGGCAGCTCAGCCGCTAGACGCACACACGGTTGGGTGAGAGCTGCTCTTTCAGCAATCCCAATGCGGAGACAACCCCTCACCCTGCTTCGCTTCGCCAAGCCCCCCTCTCCCACAGGGGGAGAGGGTAAAGAAGCAGCGCCTTATCACCTCTCCCGGCGT
This sequence comes from Bradyrhizobium sp., assembly GCA_045811565.1. Taxonomy (GTDB): domain Bacteria; phylum Pseudomonadota; class Alphaproteobacteria; order Rhizobiales; family Xanthobacteraceae; genus Bradyrhizobium. The sequence continues at coordinate 131 of JBJMTR010000259.1, read as the reverse complement.
GCGCCAGCATGAACACCCCGTTCCTGATCCAGCTCCTCGTCAACGGCCTCGTGGTCGGCACGCTCTATGGCGTGGTCGCCATGTCTTTTGTGCTGATCTACAAGGCGACCCAGGTCGTGAACTTCGCCCAG
>JBJMTR010000258.1:0-25289 GCA_045811565.1 Bradyrhizobium sp. | reverse complement strand
TCTCGTTCTGAAATTGGGTGACGAACGCACCGAGATTCGCGGGGTCAAAGATCTGCCACAGCCAGTTCACAGCGCGTCCTTTCGGCCTTTCGGCCGCCTCTCGCGGCTATTGCTTGCCGCTTCCGTGATCAATCAGCTGACAATTTCGTTGCCGGAGAAAAACTGCGCAATCTCGATGGCGGCCGTTTCCGGCGCATCGGAGCCGTGCACCGAATTTTCGCCAATCGATTTTGCGTGGATCTTGCGGATCGTCCCGTCGGCGGCCTTGGCCGGATCGGTGGCGCCCATCACGTCACGGTATTTCAGCACGGCGCGCTCGCCTTCCAGCACCTGGACCACAACCGGACCGGAGGTCATGAACTCGACCAGTTCGCCGAAGAACGGGCGCTCCTTATGGACGGCGTAAAAGGTTTCGGCCTGCCCGCGGGTCATGCGAATGCGCTTCTGGGCTACGATCCGCAGCCCCGCCTTCTCGATCAGCGCGTTGATCGCGCCGGTCAGATTACGCGCCGTCGCGTCGGGCTTGATGATCGAGAAAGTGCGTTCAATCGCCATGATTCGTCCTTGCAAAAGCTGGTTAAGAGTTGCCGGGGCTTATATCGGCGCAGTCCTGCGACGGCAAGCGACGGGGTGACGCGTCTAGCTCTGTTTTGTGCGCACTTTCTTGGTGCGAACCGGTCCCGCCCCCGCCACCCAAGCCCCCGGGCCTGAATTACAACAATTTCACGAAGGTGAACCTTCTCTGAAACCGCCGTGCCGCCTTCATTCACATTTGCAACCCTAAGCTTTGGTGGATCGGATGCCCTGCCAGCTCATCCGCAGGCTGAAAGGGCGTCTCGGGAGAACGATCACACCATGGCGCTTGAGCGCCGAAACATTGAGGAGACGACCATGTTACGCAAACTTTCGCTTGTTGCAGTCGCTGCGGCCTCGTTGGGCGCGGCCGCGCTGGCGCCGACTTCCGCGTCTGCGGGTGGTTGGCATCATGGTCATGGAGGCTGGCACCACGGCTGGGGCTGGGGCGGATCCCGCGTCGTCGTCGGCGGCCCGGCCTATTATGGTTACGGCTACGGCGGCGGCTGCTATGTGCGGCGCCTGGTCCCGACGCCGTGGGGCCCCCGCTGGCGACTGGTGAACCGCTGCTATTGATCTGACCTGCCCCGCTCTCTGAGGCGAGCCCCGGCCGTCAAGCCGGGGCTTTTCGTTCCCACGGAACCAATCGCGCGACCTGTCCACTACTTGCGAGCGAGGAGATGACCGACCGGAAACAAATTCCGAGGTTGTGACTTGACGTTGCAGCATTTCGTTCAAACGAGGCGGGTGGAACTCGCCAAGAGACTGATGATGAATAGCCGAATCAATTCGGATTTCGAGCAACTCGATCACAAGACATGCCGGTCCATTTGTGACGCAGTGGGCGAACGGCTGCAGCAAAGCATACGTCCTGAACCTTCGCTCTCGTCCCATTTGCAGCATCTGCTGGACGAACTGCGCCGGCGCGACGAGGAAAATCTGCATTGAGAGCTGCCGGGCGCGACAGGCCCGGAGGTCAGCCTGCAGAGACGGGAGCCGGAGCATAATCGAACCAGAAACGGGTTGCGTTTGTCGCCGGCTCCGGTGACAACGCCGCATGCTTTCAATGTCAGATATCTCGGTCCGGATTGCCGGCCGCCTCTTGATCGATAACAGCTCGGTGCAGATCACGCCCGGTGCCCGCGTCGGATTTGTCGGCCGTAACGGCGTCGGTAAATCGACGTTGTTTCATGCGATCCGCGGCGAAGTGCCGCTTGAGGCCGGCAGCATCACGATCCCGCCGCGGTGGCGCATCGGCAGTCTCGCGCAGGAAGCGCCCGACGGCCCGGAAAGCCTGATCGCGGTGGTGCTGAAAGCCGATCTGGAGCGCGATGCGTTGCTGCGTGAAGCCGACACCGCTGATGATCCGCACCGGATCGCCGAGATCCAGATCAGGCTTGTCGACATCGACGCGCACTCCGCCCCTGCCCGCGCCGCCGCGATCCTGAGCGGGCTCGGATTTTCGACCGCTGATCAGGCGCGGCCGTGTTCGGAATTCTCCGGAGGCTGGCGGATGCGCGTCGCGCTGGCGGCGACGCTGTTCTCCGCGCCCGACCTGTTGCTACTGGACGAGCCCACCAACTACCTCGATCTCGAAGGTACGTTGTGGCTTGAAGATCATCTGGCGAATTATCCGCGCACCGTGATCGTCATCAGCCATGATCGTGACCTGCTCGACACCTCGATCGATCAGATCCTGCATCTCGATCGCGGCAGGCTGACGCTCTACAAGGGGACCTATTCCTCGTTCGAGGAACAGCGCGCCACCCGCGAGATGCTCGACGCCAAGCATGCCAAGCGGCAGGCCGACGAGCGCAAGCGGTTGCAGGCGTTCGTCGACCGCTTCAAGGCCAAGGCCTCAAAGGCCCGGCAGGCGCAGTCCCGCGTAAAAATGCTGGAAAGGATGAAGCCGGTCACCGCGCTGGTGACGCAGGACGTGCGCGAAATCTCCTTTCCGACGCCCGAGAGGATGCTATCGCCGCCGATCATCGCGCTTGATGATGTTTCGGTCGGCTACGATCCCAAGAAACCCGTGCTAAACCGCGTCACCTTGCGGATCGATACCGACGATCGCATCGCGCTGCTGGGCGCCAACGGCAACGGCAAGTCGACCCTGGTCAAGCTGCTCGCAGGCAAGCTCGCGCCGTTCTCCGGCAACATCACACGCGCGGAGAAGCTGTCGGTTGGATATTTCGCGCAGCACCAGGTCGATGAGCTCAATCTCGACGGCTCGCCCTACGATCACGTCCGCAGGCTGATGCCGGATGCGACCGAGACCAAGGTGCGCGGACGCACCGGCGCAATCGGTTTCTCCGGCAAAGCCGGCGACACCCTGGTGAAGAGCCTGTCCGGTGGCGAGAAGGCGCGGCTGCTGCTCGGACTTGCCACGTTCTTCGGCCCCAACATGATCATCCTGGACGAGCCGACCAACCATCTGGATATCGACAGCCGGGCCGCGCTTGCGGAAGCGATCAATGATTTTCCCGGTGCCATCATCATGGTCTCGCATGATCGCTATTTGATCGAGGCCTGTGCCGATCGGTTGTGGGTCGTCGCCAATCAAACGGTGACCGCCTATGACGGCGATCTCGACGATTACCGGCGCATGGTGCTGTCAACCGGCGACACGCGCCCTGTTCGGCGCGAACGCGCCACGGATAACGGCAAGGAAAACCCAAAACCCGAGCGCGGCAGAAGCCAAAAGCGGATCCCGCTGACGCAAAGAATTGCGCAAGCCGAAGCCGAGATCGAGCGCATCAACGGCATCATCGGCAAGATCGATGCGGCGCTGGCGCTGCCGGATCTGTTCACCCGTGATCCAAAGCAGGCAGCCCAACTCAGCAAGGCGCGCTCCGCCGCCGAAGGCGCGCTGCAGCGGGCCGAGGAGGAATGGCTGGAGGCCAGTTCGCTGCATGACGAAGCGGCCGGCTGAATTTACGCGGGTTTCTTCTTCGTCTTGGGCTTTGCGGATTTCGGCTGCGGCGCAGGCTCCGGGCCGCGTTCGATCGAGGTCAGGCGCCCCGCGGTGAAGGTGTAGATTCCGGCGCGCGGCACGCGCGAATAATTGACGACCGCCACCCGATCGCCGCGCGCATTGTTGGAGAGATTGACGCTGTCGGGCGCGCCGATGCCGCGCACCACGTCGCATTCGGTATGGCCGAGCGCGACGGTGCCAACGCTTTGCGGCGGCGGCGCGCCGGCAGCACCGTCGGCGAGCGCGTTGGCATCCGCCGAACCGGCGGGCGGCGCCATGCCTGGGCAGGCCCCATCGGCACTGACCAGGTCCTCGGCCGCAACCGGCTTGTTTGGCGTGAGCGGCGGCGTTTCAATTGAAACGTTGCGGATGAAGACCCGCCCCGACCGTGAAAACCAATCCGCATCCTTCGACAGCAGGTCCGATGCGCCAGAGCACCCCGAGATAATTGGGGCGAGCACCAGCAACGCCAGCAGCGGTTTTCGACTGATAGTTCCGTCTCGCACGATAGATTAGACTCCCCGCCTCGACCCCTAACCGCTCGTCCGAACATCACTTTGCGGCATGACCGTGGCTTCTCCCACAGTCACGGCCAAAAACCGCAGATTATCATTAATTACCAACACCCTATTGTCGCCGCTGCCAGCGGCCGCGCTCATCGGTCTGCCAATAAGTCACCTCAAACCCGCGGCCCTTGCAGGCGGTCCAGCTATCGCGCGCCGCCGCCAGCGCGTCGGCGTCGTCGCCGTTGAAAACCAGAACCACGCGCTCGTAGCTGTCACAGTCCGCCGGCAGCGCGGCGTTGTCGATCAGAAAACGGACCTTGGCCCGGTTGGGATTGCCCCCTTCGGTCGAGAGGATGATGGGCTGATCCTGCGCGTCGTCCGCGCGCCAGGTGGCATGCGGCAAGAACGAATCGTCGCTGTAGGTCCACAGATGTGCATCGAGCGCCTCGGTGCGCTCCTGCGAGGTCGATTGAACGACCACGCGCCAGCCACGCTCCAGCGATTTCTCGAGCAGCGGCGGCAATACGCTTTCCAGCGGCGTGTTCTGCAGATGGTAGAACAGGATTTCGGTCATCCGGCTTCAGCTATTCTGTTTAGCTATTTTTTCGTTTCGTAATGCTCCGCGACAAGCCGTTCCAGCAGGCGAACGCCGTAACCCGAGCCCCAGCTTTGATTGATGTCGCTTTTTGGCGCGCCCATTGCCGTTCCGGCGATATCGAGGTGCGCCCACGGGGTGTCGTCGACAAAGCGCTGCAGAAACTGCGCGGCGGTGATCGAACCGCCGTTGCGCGGCCCAGCGTTCTTCACGTCGGCAAATTGCGAATCGATCTGCTTGTCGTATTCGGGACCGAGCGGCATGCGCCAGACGCGCTCGCCCGTGTCGAGCCCGACCTTGGTCAACCGTTCGGCCAGTTCGTCATTGTTGGAGAACAAACCGGCATGCTCGGTGCCGAGCGCGACCATGATCGCGCCGGTCAGTGTTGCGAGATCGATCATGAATTTCGGCTTGAACTTCTTCGCCACGTACCAGAGCACGTCGGCCAGCACCAGGCGGCCTTCGGCGTCGGTGTTGATGATCTCGATGGTCTGACCCGACATCGAGGTGACGATATCGCCGGGGCGTTGCGCGTTGCCGTCGGGCATGTTCTCGACCAGGCCGATAGCGCCGACGGCATTGACCTTGGCCTTACGTGCCGCGAGCGCATGCATCAGCCCGACGACGCAGGCCGCACCGCCCATGTCGCCCTTCATGTCCTCCATACTGGCAGCGCCCTTGATAGATATGCCGCCGGTATCGAAACAGACGCCCTTGCCGACGAACGCTACCGGCTGATCGCCTCGTTTGCCGCCATTCCAGCGCATGATCACGACCCGGCCGGGCCGTGCCGAGCCCTGGGCGACACCGAGCAGCGCACCCATGCCGAGTTTCGTCATTGCCTTGACGTCAAGCACTTCGATATCGATGCCGAGTTTTCGCAGTTGGCTGGCGCGGCGCGCGAATTCCTCGGGATAGAGGACGTTCGGCGGCTCATTCACCAGTTCGCGCGCGATGATCACACCATCGACGGTGTGCGAATCCGGCGCAAAGGCTTTTCGCGCGGCGGCGACGTCGTCGACAGCGACCGAGACCTCCGCCCGCACGGCTTCGTTCTCGCCGTCCTTCTTCTTTGTCTTGTAGCGGTCAAATTTATAGGCGCGCAGCCGGACGCCCGAGGCGATCGCCGCCGCCTGATCGGGATTCATCCCGCCGTCGGGCAATTCCGCGATGACTGTAACGGCGTCGCTCCCGGCATTCAGCTTGCCGGCGGCCATGCCGCCGAATTTGAGGAAATCCTTTTCCTTGATGCCGGATGCCTTCCCGGTGCCGACGACGATCAGGCGTTGCGCCTTGATTCCCTCCGGCGCCAGAATGTCGAGCGCAGACCCATTTTTGCCCTTGAACTGGTTGGTGGCTGCGGCGCGCTTGACGGTATCGGCCGCTTTTCCCAGCGCCTTGCGGGTCGCGGCGCCGAGCTTCAGCTGGTCGTCACAGAACGCCACCACAATGCCGCGGGCAGGCGCGGAAAATGGGACAAAGCCGACCTTAACGGCGTCCGGCATAGGTAATCCTCCAAAACTCAGGGCTGTTGCTGGGTCCGGAACCGGCCCCGCGATGGTCGAAATGTCTCTTCGATAATGGTCCAGATCGCTCTCGAACCGGGCTTGCGTGACACTATGGCCTGTCTGCCGCCGCGCTGCCAAGCGTTGCCGTGGCCTTAGGGCCACAAGGGCGAACAATTAACCATATAGCCTGGGCGCCTTGGCACAGCCATTTTGTTGACGGATCAAAGGGATGGTAGTGAAAGAGTAGACGGCTGGACGGTTAAGCGGCACGACCAAAGGGGGACCCATAACGGGGATTGGTCGGAAGCTGCGCGTTTGGGCGTGGCAGGTGGGATCGTGCGGTAAGCGATGGGGTCGATCGACAGGTATATTTTCCGCACGACGCTTGCGTCGTTTGCGCTTGTCCTGGTCAGCCTCACCGGCGTGATCTGGATTACGCAGGCGTTGCGCGGCATCGACCTGATGACCAGCCAGGGTCAGACCATCGTGACCTTCCTCGGCATCACCAGCCTGGTGATTCCCGCGCTGGTCTTGATCATCGCGCCGATCGCACTGATGATCGCGATCTCGCACACACTGAACAAGCTCGCGACGGATTCCGAAATCATTGTGATGAATGCCGCCGGCTTGTCGCCGTTCCGGCTGTTTCGTCCATTTGTCTACGCCACCTGCGCGGTGGCATTCTTGGTCGCCTTCATCGGCGCCTATCTCGCCCCGGACGGCATGCGCCGCATCAAGCAATGGGACGCCGAGATCACCGCCGACGTGCTGACCAATATCCTGCAGCCGGGGCGCTTCGCCCAGCTCGACCAGAACCTGACCATCCGCATTCGCGAGCGCCTGCCCGGCGGAGTGCTCGCCGGCATCTTCGTCGACGATCGGCGCGATCCGAAGGAACGCGTCACCATCATTGCCGATCACGGAACGGTGCTGAAGAACGAGAGCGGCTCGTACCTGGTCCTCGAGGATGGCAACCTCGAACGATTCGAGGCCGGCAAACGCGATCCCGCCCTGGTCGCGTTCGGCCGCTACGCGTTCGATATGTCGAAATTCTCCAACAATCGCGACGTCGCCCTCGGGATGCGCGAACGTTACCTCTGGGAACTGCTGGCGCCGCCGCCCGACGATCCGGTGTATCAGCAATTGTCCGGCCAGTTCCGCGCCGAACTGCATGACCGCTTCATGGCGCCGATCTATCCCTTCGCCTTCGCGGTCCTGACCTTCGCCTTTCTGGGCAGCCCGCGCACCACGCGCCAGAGCCGCAATTTTTCGGTGGGCGGCGCCATCCTTGCCGTGTTCGGGCTGCGCATGGCCGGATTCGCCTGCTCGGTGATGACGGTGAAAGCACCTATCGCGGCTTTTGCGCAGTATTCCATGCTGGTTGCCGCGATCGCCGTCGGGCTGTGGATGATTCTTGGCGGCGTGGTGGTTGAGCCGCCGGCCGCGCTGATCGAGGCCATCAACAAATCGAATGCGCGGCTAGCGCGGCTCTTTGGACGGCCGGCCACAGCATGAGCATGATGACCAACACGCTCGGGCGATATTTTGCCGGCCGCTTTTTGATCTCGGCGGTGGGCGTGTTCGCGAGCATCTTCATACTGCTCGTGCTGGTCGACTACATCGAAATGGTGCGCAAGACGTCGGGCCTGGTTTCCGCGTCCGCCGTCACGGTCGCGGAGACGTCGCTGTTCCGGGTGCCGCAATTGCTGGAAAAGATGATGCCGTTCTGCGTCCTGATCGGCGCGATGACCTGCTACCTCGCACTGTCACGGCGGCTCGAACTGGTGGTAGCGCGCGCCGCCGGCGTTTCGGCTTGGCAGTTCATTGCGCCGGCGTTGGCGAGCTCGATCATCCTCGGCATCGCGGCAACGACGGCCTACAATCCAATGTCGGCGAACTTGCGCGAACTCTCGAAGCGGATGGAGGCGGAGCTGTTCGGCTCGGCGCCAGGTGGCGGCATTCAGGACGCATCCGGCTTCTGGCTCAACCAGATCAACAACGACGGCCAGGCAATCATCAATGCCGCCCGCAGCGAACAGCAGGGCGTGCGCCTGACCGGGCTGACGGTCTTCCGGTTTGATACCAACCTGCAGTTCAAGGAGCGAATCGAGGCGCGCGAAGCCAGCCTCGAAGACGGGCGCTGGGCGTTCAAAGGGGTACGTCGATATTCCCTTGACACTCCCCCGGTAGACCAAGACAACTACTATCTTACCACTACGCTGACCCCCGCGCAGGTCCGCAACAGCTTCTCCACCCCTGAAACTGTGTCATTTTGGCAACTACCCAGTTACATCCGCTCATCGGAAAGCTCGGGTTTTGCGACCGCCGGCTACCGCCTGCAGTACCATAAACTTATCGCACAGCCGTTTTTGCTGGCTGCAATGGTTATGCTGGCGGCTTCCGTCTCCTTGCGCTTCTTCCGGTTCGGCGGCGTGCAGAAGATGGTTTTGAGTGGCGTGGGTGCAGGCTTTCTGCTCTACGTTCTCTCGAAAGTAACTGAGGATTTGAGCAAGGCTGAGTTGATGCATCCCATCGCTGCGGCGTGGTTGCCCGTATGCGTGGGCGGCCTCACCGGTTTTTTGGCCTTGCTGTATCAGGAGGACGGGTAGTGGCCCTTGTCGCCGCCCGCCAGTCGAGGTCGCCTGCGCTCGGGCGGCGCAGTGATGTGCGCCGTTATCGCACTCTCTCGGCTGCCATCAGCAGTTCGCTGGTTGCCCTGCTTTTCGGGTTCATTGTTACCGGAACGGTTGGGCTCGTCTCGACCACACCGGCCACGGCGCAAAGCTTCACCTACAATCCGCGACCACCCAGGCCGACGCCGCCGCCGGCCAACAACAACGGGCAGATGCTCGTGCAGGCCGTCGAGGTCGATTACGACTACAACAACCAGCGCGTGTCCGCGGTCGGTAACGTCCAGTTGTTCTACAATGGCACCAGCGTGGAGGCCGACAAGGTCATCTACGACCAGAAGACCAAACGTCTTCATGCCGAGGGCAACATCCGCATGACGGATGCCGAGGGCAAGATTACCTACGCCAACATCATGGATCTGAGCGACGACTACCGCGATGGCTTCGTCGATTCGCTGCGCGTCGACACCGAAGACCAGACGCGCATGGCGGCAACGCGCGCCGATCGCACCAGCGGCAATTACACCGTGTTCGAGAACGGCGTTTATACCGCCTGCGCACCCTGTAAGGACGATCCGAAGAAGCCGCCTTTGTGGCAGGTCAAGGGCGCGCGCATCATCCATAACCAGACCGACAAGATGCTCTATTTCGAGAACGCGCAGCTCGAATTCTTCGGCGTCCCGATGGCTTATCTGCCGTACTTCTCGACGCCCGACCCGACCGTGAAGCGCAAGACCGGGTTCCTGATGCCCGGCTTCAGTTCGTATACCGCGTTCGGCTACGGCGTCGAAGTCCCGTTCTACTGGGCCATCGCTCCCGACTACGACGCCACCTTCAATCCGCGCTTCACGACGCGCCAAGGCGTGTTGTTTCAGGGCGAATTCCGCCAGCGCCTGATCAACGGCTCCTATCAAATCCGCGCCTATGGCATCGACCAGCTCGACCGTAGCGCCTTCATCGGCCAGCCTGGCGACCGCCAATTCCGCGGCGGTATTGAGACCAAGGGCCAGTTCGCGCTGAACGACAAATGGACATGGGGCTGGGACGGCGTCCTGCTCTCCGACTACTATTTCATGTCCGATTACCGGCTGGCCCAATACAGGGATCCGCTGGGATCGTTTCTGAGCCTGCCGACAGAGGCGATCTCGCAGCTTTATCTGACCGGCGTCGGAAATCGCAGCTTCTTCGACGCGCGCACGATCTATTACCTCAGCTTCTCCGGCTTCCAGGAGAAGGTTCCGGTGATTCATCCGGTCATCGACTACAACAACGTGATCAACAGCCCGATCCTCGGCGGCGAGTTCAGCTACAAGACGAACTTCACCAGCCTGACGCGCAACACCGCAGCCTTCGACCCTATCACAACATTGGCCAACACCACCGGGCTTTGCACGACGGCATCCGCCGATCCGATGGCACGGATACCATCACAGTGTCTCTTGCGTGGCATGCCCGGCACCTACACGCGCTTGACCGCCGAAGCGCAATGGCGGCGTTCATTCACCGACCCCTTCGGCGAAATCTGGACGCCGTTTGCGATCCTGCGTGCCGACGCCATCGACGCCTCCATCTCCAACCAGCCGGGCGTTTCGAATTTTCTTCCCGTCGGAGACACACAGGCGCTGCGCGCGATGCCGACCGTCGGCCTCGAATACCGTTACCCCTTCATCAACGTTCAGCCCTGGGGAACGACGACGCTCGAACCAATCGCGCAGATCATCCTTCGTCCCAATGAAACCTACGCCGGGAAGATTCCCAACGAAGACGCCCAGAGCCTGGTGTTCGATGCCAGCAACCTGTTCGCCGTCGACAAATTCTCCGGCTATGACCGCGTCGAAGGCGGCGGGCGCGCCAATGTCGGCGTACAGGCGACGACGCAGTTCGACCGCGGCGGCACCGTCAATGTGCTGTTCGGTCAGTCCTACCAGCTGTTCGGCCTGAACTCGTACGCGGTGGCCGATCTCACCAATACCGGCGTCGATTCCGGCCTGCAGAATACGCGCTCCGACTATGTCGCCCGCGTCAACTATTCGCCCAACCGCACCTATACATTCAGCGTTCGCGGGCGGATGGACGAAGCGACGTGGAACGTCAATCGCTTCGAGGCCGAGGGACGCGCGAACTTCGACCGCTGGTCGGTCGGCGTGCTGTACGGCAATTATGCCGCACAGCCGGAACTTGGATATTTGACCCGTCGCGAAGGCCTGCTCGGCAGCGCCTCGATCAAGGTGGCATCGAACTGGGTGGTGTCGGGTGCGGCGCGTTGGGATCTTGAAGCCAACAAGCTCAACCAGTACATCATCGGCGCCGGCTATGTGGATGACTGCTTCGTGCTGGCGGCTAACTATGTCACTTCCTATTCGTACTCCGCCGGCACGACGCCCCCAGTGCTCAGTCACGCGTTCATGCTGCAGATCGGCCTGCGGACCATTGCGAATTCGTCCTCATCGGCCGGCCAGACCGGCCTTCAGTAGAACGGGATTCGGCTGTGCAGAGGATCCGGTTCGGATTGCTTGAGACGGCTGAGATGACCATGACGACAGCTCGGTTGCTACATCGCCTTTCATCCCTCGTGCCGCCCTGCGCCGTTGTGCTGGCGCTCCTGATCGGCGGTGGCTCACCGCTGCGCGCGCAAACCGTGGCCGTTATGGTCAACGGCGAGCCCATCACCAATTACGATATCGAACAGCGTACCAAGCTGGACTTCTTGAGCACCCACAAGCAGCCGGTCCGGCAGGAAGTGATCGACGAACTGATCGACGAAAAAGTGAAGATCAAGGAAGCCAAGAAATACGGCGTCGATCCCTCTTCCTCCGACATCGAGCAATCCTACACCGCGATGGCCGGGCGGCTGCGGATCACACCCGATCAGCTGACAAAGTCGCTGGAGAGCCAGGGCATTCGCTCCGAGACCCTGAAGGCCCGTCTCAAAGCCGACATGGTTTGGACCAGCCTGGTTCGCGGTCGCTACAAGGAAAGCCTGGTCGTCGGCGAGAAGGACGTGGCGGCAGCGGCGCAGGAGGGCGGCGAAAAGACCGAAACCGAGGCCTTCGAATACAGGATGCAGCCGATCGTCCTGATCGTTCCGCGGGGCTCGGCGCCCTCCGCTATCGAATCGCGACGCAAGGAGGCCGAGGCCCTGCGCGAACGCGTCCAGTCGTGCGAGGAGGCCAACGCCTATTTCAAATCGCTCCAGAACGCCGCGATCCGCGAGACCGTGACCAAGACCTCGGCCGACATTCCGAGCCCTCTTCGTGACGTACTCGACAAGACGCCGATCGGTCATCTGACCGCGCCCGAGATCACCAAGCAGGGCGTGGAAATGGTCGCGCTGTGTGGAAGAAAGCCGACCACCGTCGATACGCCGAAGAAGCGGGAGATCCGGGACAAGATGTATGCCCAGAAGTATGAAGCGAAGTCGAAATCCTACCTCCAGGAAGTGCGCAGAGCCGCGATGATCGAATATCGTTGACGCATGCCAAAGCCCCTCGCGCTGACATCCGGCGAGCCCGCGGGCATCGGCCCCGATATCGCCATCACGGCGTGGCTGCGGCGTAGCGAACTGAAGCTTCCGCCGTTCTATTTGCTAGGCGACCGCAACTCACTTGCCGATCGGGCGAAGCTGCTTGGGCTGAAGATTGAACTTGTCGACGTCAGTCCGCACGAAGCGTGCGATGCTTTTGCGCATGCATTGCCGGTCGTTGCAACAGGGCACGCCGCAACCGCACAGCCGGGCAAGCCGGATTCGACCAGCGCTGATGCCGCGATGGCGTCGATCCGCCAAGCGGTCGCCGATGTCAGAGCTGGCAAAGCCGGCGCGGTCGTCACCAATCCAATTGCCAAGAACGTGCTCTACCGCGCCGGATTCCGCCATCCCGGCCATACCGAATTTCTCGCCGAGCTGGCGGCAAACGGCGGCCTGCCGCCGCAGCCCGTGATGATGCTGTGGTCGCCAGCACTTGCCGTCGTCCCCGTGACCATCCATCTGGCGCTGCGCGAGGCGCTCGCGCAGCTGTCTAGCGAGTTGATCGTCACAACGGTCCGCATCCTGGTGACGGATTTAAAGGCGCGCTTCGGCCTTGCTCATCCCCGTCTTGCGGTATCCGGCCTGAACCCGCATGCCGGTGAACACGGCACGCTTGGGACCGAAGATATCGAGATCGTGGCGCCAGCCGTCGAAACCCTTCGCAGCGAAGGCATCGAGGTCCGGGGTCCGCTGCCGGCCGACACGATGTTTCACGAGGCTGCGCGCAAGACCTATGATTGCGCGATGTGCATGTATCACGACCAGGCGCTGATCCCGATCAAGACGATCGCTTTCGAAGACGCCGTCAACGTCACGCTGGGATTGCCATTTATCCGGACGTCGCCGGATCATGGCACGGCCTTCGACATTGCTGGCACGGGCAAGGCCAATCCGTCGAGCCTGATCGCGGCGTTGCGGCTCGCCTCGCGCATGGCCGCGGCACGTCAGGCATGAGCCCGATCGACGATCTACCGCCGCTGCGCGACGTCATTCGCGAACACGCTTTGTCGGCGCGCAAGTCGCTCGGTCAAAATTTCCTGCTCGACCTCAATCTCACGGCGCGAATCGCGCGGGCGGCGGGTCCACTCGAAGAGGCAACGGTGATCGAAATCGGACCGGGTCCCGGCGGATTGACCCGGGCGTTGCTGGCGCTGGGTGCGCGGCGCGTGATCGCAATCGAGCGCGACGAGCGCGCACTGGCCGCGCTCGATTATGTTGCCAGGCGCTATCCGGGACGGCTGGAAATCGTCCACGCCGACGCACAGCGTTTCGATCCCCGCCCGCTGCTCGGGGGCGGCAAGGCAAAAATCGTCGCCAACCTGCCCTACAATATCGCGACCGCTTTGCTGGTCGACTGGCTGTCGATCGAGCCGTGGCCGCCCTGGTATGACATGATGGTGCTGATGTTTCAGCGCGAGGTCGCTGACCGCATCGTCGCGCAGGAAAACGGCGAAGCCTATGGGCGGCTCGCCGTGCTCGCCAACTGGCGCGCCGAAACCAAAATTCTGTTCGACATCTCGCCTGCGGCGTTCGTGCCGCAACCGAAAGTCACCTCTTCCGTGGTGCGATTGGTGCCGCTTGACGCCCCTGAGCCGTGCGACCGCCGCGCATTGGAACAGGTGGCCGCCGCAGCGTTCGGCCAGCGCAGAAAAATGCTGCGGCAGAGCCTCAAATCGCTCTCGGTCGATCCGGCCCGGCTGGCGGCAGCCGCGCATGTCGATGCCACCAGGCGCGCCGAAACCATCCCGGTGAGCGGCTTTGTTGCCATGGCCCGTGAATTGACCGATATACGAAACACAAAATCGAACGTCGCTTAAGGAGAAAACGCCATGGCGCTCATGCGTCGCCAGTCCCTCGTCAAATTCGATGCGCCGCTCTGCGAAACCATCATCGAAGCGCCGAGGCCGCAAGGCAGGGAAATCCTGGTCCGCATCGAGCGATGCGGCCTGTGCCATTCCGATCTGCACATCCAGGATGGCTACGCCGATCTCGGTGGCGGCAAGAAGCTCGATACCACGCGCGGCATGACGCTGCCGTTCACGCTCGGCCATGAGATCGCCGGTATCGTCGAGCAAGTCGGCCCCGACGTCGCAAAGGAGTTGATCGGAAAAAAGAAGGCGGTCTTCCCCTGGATCGGCTGCGGCCAGTGCCGCGATTGCCTCAACGGCGACGAGAACCTTTGCGTCAAACAGCGCTTTCTCGGTGTCTCCATTGACGGCGGCTTTGCCAGCCACGTTCTGGTGCCCGACGCCAAGTACCTCCTGGATTACGATCCGCTGCCGGTCAATCAGGCGGCAACGCTGATGTGCTCGGGCGTGACCGCCTATGGCGCCCTGAAGCGGCTGGTCGAACGTCCGCGGCAGCGCAACCTGCTGCTGATCGGGCTCGGCGGCGTCGGCATGATGGGGCTTTCGTTCGCGCAGGCGATGTTCAAGCAGACGATCACGGTTGCCGATCTCAGTCCTGCCGCGCGCGAGAGCGCGCTGCAGAACGGCGCAGCGGTCGCCTACGATCCCGCCGAGCCCGACGTCATCAAGCGTATCCTGCAAGAGACCGAGGGTGGCTTCGACGGCGTGGTCGATTTTGCGGGGAACGAAAAATCGATGGCGTTTGCGGTCGCAGTGGTGGCGCGCGGCGGCAAGATCGTGGTCTCCGGCCTGATGGGCGGCAACTTCAGCCTGCCGATGGTGCAGTGGGTCTACAAGCGCATGACCATCGAAGGTTTCATGGTGGGAACGCTCGCGGAAGGCCAGGAATTGATGGCGCTGGCGCGTGCCGGCAAGATCAAGCCGACGCCGATGAAGGAAGAACCGATGGCAGACGTCCAGAAATGGATCGATGAGTTGCGGGCCGGAAAAGTCGTCGGACGTGTCGTACTGAAGAACTGAGGCGGGCCGAGCGCATCAAGCAGAGGCGTCGCCGCCCATTTATTGGGCGGCCGACGAGCCGCAATTAAGCCCAACCCGCTCCGGAATTGCGGCGCATTACCACCTAACTCTTTAACGAGAATTAGGAGTAACGCGTCGCGTATTACCGGGGATCTACATGTCAAATCGTTCAGCGAAATTCGTGTCGGCGCTCTTCGCCAGTATCTTGGCGGGCGCCAATTTCGCCGCCGTTGCGGAGAATGACACCAAGGCCGTCGCCGAGAATGGCACCAAGACGGCCGAGAATGGCACCAAGACGGCAGACAATTGCTTGTCAGGGCCGAAGGGCGCCGCGCCCGCGGGCAGCCATTGGTATTACCGCATCGATCGCCCGACCAAGCGCAAGTGCTGGTACGTTGGCGAAGAGAAAAACAAGACGGCAAAGGCGGCCGCGACCCAGGAGTCCGCGCCGCAGGAGTCATTATCGTCATCTTCAGCCGAAGCAGCGAACTCCGTTCCGCCGCAGCAGAACGCAGGCGTCAGCAAATCGGTCGCAAACGCGCGCGCCGAATGGCCCTCACCGCAATCGAGCGTTACGCAAGATGCGAGCGTCACCGCCGCCGTACCCACATCCGATGATACCCAGCGCACAATTGCTCCCGACGGCACGCAATCGTCCTCCCTTGTCACGTCGCGCTGGCCTGACTCCGTTGACGCGAGTTCGTCAAACGATCCACGGCTCGCCGTCGCCGACCAGGCGGCCAGCCCGCAACCAAATGCGAACGCCCCGGCGCAACCTGCCGTTACCGCGGTGCCCCCGGCTGCGGCAAATTCCCCCTTGGAAAGGCAATCCGGTTCGGTGCAGACGCTGTTGATGGTCATGGCGAGCGCGCTTGCGTTCGCCGGCCTGGTCGGAACCGTGATCTTCAGGTTCGGTCGCCGCACACCGGTCGCGCTGGCCGAAGTTCCAGACGGCCATCGCGCGCCCTGGAATTCCATCCCCATCGATCGTCCGCAGCGACCGATGTACGTTAATCAGGACGCGCCGTTCCGCCGCACCGATCCTGCGCGCGATCCACGCGCGCCCGACGATCCGGAGCGGCAGATCGCGGAAATGCTGAGGCGGCTGTCCCGAAGTGCGACGGCCTGAGCGCTCCTGTTTTGACGCGTTTCTTCACGCGAACCGGCGTCCACTTTGCTCGAGAAGGCTATGGCCTACTGTTCCAGCTGGCGCTGCAGGTTGCGCACGAACTCGGTCAGGCCGATGCGGCGTTCGCGCTTCAGGCGTTCTGCCTTGAGGATCGACTGCACCTCGGCGAAAGCGTCGTCGACGTTCTGATTGACGACGATGTAGTCGTATTCCGCCCAATGGCTCAGTTCGTGGGTCGCGCGACTCATCCGGCCGCGGATCACTTCATCTGAATCCTGCGCGCGGGTATGCAGCCTTTTCTCGAGGTCGGCCGCTGACGGCGGCAGGATAAACACGCTGACCACATCGGCACGGGCCTTTTCCCGCAATTGTTGCGTGCCCTGCCAGTCGATATCGAACAACACGTCCCGTCCGGCCGACAGCGCCGCTTCGACGGGGATGCGTGGTGTGCCATAGCGATTATCGAACACGGTGGCCCATTCGAGCAACTCGCCCTGCTGCACCATCGCCTCGAATTTGGCCTTGTCGACGAAAAAATAATCGCGGCCGTCGACTTCGCCGGGCCGCATCGGCCGCGTGGTCGCGGACACCGACATTTTCAGACCCGGCGTCCGTTCGATCAGCATGCGCGACAGCGTGGTCTTGCCGGCGCCCGACGGCGACGACAGCACGAACATCAGCCCGCGCCGCTCAACGCCGTCGAAAACACCAGCCGTCATCGATCACTCCAGATTTTGGACCTGTTCACGGAATTGCTCGACCACGTTCTTCATCTCGAGACCGGTATTGGTCAACTCCAGATCGTTCGACTTCGAACAGCAGGTATTGACCTCCCGGTTGAATTCCTGCGCCAGAAAATCGAGCCGGCGCCCGACCGGCCCGCCCTTGCCGATCATCTCGCGGGCCTGCGCGATATGAGAGGCGATGCGGTCGAGCTCTTCGCGGATGTCAGCCTTTGTCGCCATCAGGATCGCTTCCTGATTGAGCCGGTCAGCATCGAAACGGTCGGACGTTTCCAGCAGCGTCGCGATCTGCTCGGCCAGCCGTGCCTTGATCGCCTCGGGCTTGCGGCCGGGAGCGGCCTCGGCCTTCCTCGCCAGCCGCTCGATCTCGTCCATGCGCTGATTGAGGATTTGTCCGAGCGACACGCCCTCACGACGGCGCATCTCGACGAGATTGGCGAGCCCGTGCTCGAATGCCGCCGCGGCAGCCACCTTCGCAGCCTTGTCCTCGGCCTCGTCGCTTTCGGGTTCGACGATTTCGATAACGCCCTTGATGCCGAGCAAGCCATCGATGCTCGGCGCCACCGCATCGATTTTCGCCGCGAGCGAGCCGGCGACCTTCACGATCGAGGCCAGCACTTCTTCATTGATGCGGACCGTCGACACGGCATTGGTGCGCTTGACGCTAAGGTTCGCATAGACCGTTCCCCGCGACAGCACTTCGCCGGCGCGCTTCTTGGCGAAGGCTTCGAGTTCGTCCCAGCCCGGTGGCAGCCGCAGCCGCAGATCGAAGCCCTTGGCGTTGACCGACTTCAATTCCCACTCGAAGGCATATGGGCCGCTGGCGCCGTGGCTTCGGGCAAAACCGGTCATGCTCGACAGCACCATCGCGTAAAACTTTCTGACAAACGGGTCTGAGACTCATGAAGAGACGCAGCGACCATAAAACGATTTCCTGGAAAGTGGAATTGCGTTCCACTGACAGTCCAGTCCTGTGCTAGCGCTGCACCACCGGCGGCGTCGTAGTCGATTGCGCCGCACCCTGTCGGGCCGGGGCGGTGGCGGGACGCGTAGGCTTCTTCGGTGCAGCCGGCTTTGTCGTTGCCGTCGGGTTGGTATCGGGCGGCGCCCCCGCTGCGGCTGGCGGCGGTGCATCATCCGCGGGCTCCACGGTGTCGTTCTGGATTTGCTTCTCCATCGAGCGCAGCCTCGAGACGTTCTTCTGGTGCTGGTCGTAGGTCTCGGTGAAGGCGTGCCCGCCGGTACCGTCGGCAACGAAGAAGAGGTCGCGGGTCCGCGCCGGATTGGCGGCCGCTTCCAGCGACGCGCGGCCGGGATTGGCGATCGGTCCGGGGGGCAGGCCATCGATCACATAGGTGTTGTAGGGCGACGGCTGCGCAATTTCGCTGCGCTTGATCGGGCGGCCCAGCGTGCCCTTGCCGCCAACCAGTCCATAGAT
Source organism: Bradyrhizobium sp. (assembly GCA_045811565.1). Classification (GTDB taxonomy): domain Bacteria; phylum Pseudomonadota; class Alphaproteobacteria; order Rhizobiales; family Xanthobacteraceae; genus Bradyrhizobium. Next base: position 6,779 of record JBJMTR010000258.1, on the reverse strand, counting down.
GATGGTCGGATCGGATTGCAGCTTGATCTTCTGCCTGAGGCGGTTGACGAACACCGCAGCCACCCGGCTGCGCTCGTCGGCCTTGCCGGTTTCCTTTTCGACGATGGATGCCAGCGTGACCAGTTGCTCCGGCGATCTGATCGGCACGTCCGGATTGCGGCGTTCCCAGATTTCCGCAAGCACGCGCTTCTGCGTCTGCTGCATCCGCTGAATCACTTGCTCGCGTGTCGTGCCGCGCGGGAATTTGTAGGTCTCCGGCAGCAGCGTGCCTTCGCGCGGCATCTCGCGCACCGAGCCGGCGAAGATGTCGTTGTCGGTCAGCCGCGCCATGATCTGTTCTGAGGTCAGGCCTTCGGGAATGGTCACGGCGTGCTGCACCACCTTACCCTCGACTATGGTGCCGATGACGTCGCGCAGACTGGCGTTCTTCTGGAAGGAATATTCGCCGGGCTTCAGGTCAGAACTCGCCTTCAACGCAAGCACGCCGCCGATGAATAGCCACGGATTGACGTTGATGACGCCCTCGCGCTGCAGCGTATCGGCGATGTCGCGTTTTCCGGCCCGGGCCGGAATATTGACGATCTTGTCCTCCTGCAGCGGACCCGGCGTTTCCAGGAGTTGCTTGCCGTAATAGTACGCGGTGCCGGCGCCGATCATCGAAATGATCAGGAGGGTGATAATGGCGTTGCCGACCACAACGAAGGGATTTCGGGCGCGCTCCGACCGCTTTGGCGGCGGCGGAACCTGTTCAGGCTCCAGCGCGGCCCGCGGGCTGCGTGGTGAAATGGGCGGCCTCTCACTCATCGATGCAACCTGAATCCTGCCGGTTCAATCGTGGCCTGACAAACCCCTGCCTGCCAATACCATACGCCCACATCTAGAAGTCATCGCCGAATACGGCAAAACGGTGGAGTCGTTCTAAACAGTAATTCTATGCACTAACTAATTCGCCACGCGCCGCATGATGACGGAGGCGTTGGTGCCGCCGAAACCGAACGAATTCGACAGCGCGACATTGATCTCGCGCTTGCGCGGCGTATGCGGCACCAGATCGATCGCCGTTTCTACCGATGGATTGTCGAGGTTGATGGTCGGCGGAGCGATGTTGTCGCGAATCGCGAGGATACTGAAAATCGCCTCGATCGCGCCGGCGGCGCCCAGGAGATGCCCGGTCGCTGACTTGGTCGAGGACATCGACACCTTGGAGGCGGCATTGCCGAGCAGCCGCTCCACAGCGCCGAGCTCGATTTCGTCACCGATCTGCGTCGAGGTTCCGTGCGCGTTGATGTAATCGATATCGGACGGCGCGATGCCGGCGCGCTTCATTGCCGCAGTCATGCTGCGGAATCCACCATCGCCGTCGGGTGAAGGCGAAGTGATGTGATAGGCGTCGCCGGAGAGTCCGTAACCGGTGACTTCGGCATAGATTTTCGCGCCGCGATTCTTCGCGTGCTCATATTCCTCGAGCACCACGATGCCCGCGCCCTCGCCCATCACGAACCCGTCGCGATCCTTGTCGTAGGGACGCGAAGCCTTGTGTGGAGTTTCGTTGAAGGCGGTCGAGAGCGCGCGCGCGGCGCAAAAGCCCGCCATCCCGATGCGGCAAATAGGCGATTCCGTTCCGCCCGCCACCATCACCTCAGCATCGCCGAGCGCGATCAGCCTGGAGGCGTCGCCGAGCGCATGCGCGCCGGTCGAACACGCCGTCACTACCGAATGATTGGGACCCTTGAGGCCGTGCTCGATCGAGACATAGCCCGACGCGAGGTTGATCAGGCGTCCCGGAATGAAGAACGGCGAGACCTTACGCGGCCCGCGTTCTTTAAGAAGAATCGCAGTATCTGCGATGCCGGACAGGCCGCCGATTCCTGAGCCGATCAGGGTGCCGGTGGCGCATTTGTCTTCCTCGGTCACCGGATGCCAGTTGGCATCGTCGAGCGCCTGGCGCGCCGCGCACATCGCGTAGATGATGAAGTCGTCGACCTTGCGCTGATCCTTCGGCTCCATCCACTGGTCGGGATTGAAGCTGCCGTCACTGCCGTCACCGCGCGGGACCACGCAAGCGATCTGGCTGGTCAGATCGGAGACCTCGAACGTCTCGATCTTGCGCGCGCCGCTCTGGCCGTTGAGGATGCGCGTCCACGTTGTATCGACGCCGCAGCCGAGTGGTGTAACCATACCCAGCCCCGTGACGACAACCCGTCTCATGTCAAGAACTCCGGCCCGAAGTTGGCGGTCTATAACAAGAAACCGGGGGACCGTTCGACAACGGCCCGTCCGGTTTCGTCAACACCGCGAGGGGCGTTAGCTTTTCGCGTTCTTCTCAAGAAATTTCGTCGCGTCGCCGACGGTCAGAATTGTCTCCGCTGCGTCATCAGGAATTTCGCAACCGAACTCTTCTTCAAATGCCATCACGAGCTCGACGGTGTCGAGACTATCAGCGCCGAGGTCATCAATGAAACTTGCATTGTCGACCACCTTGTCAGGTTCTACACCGAGGTGCTCGACCACAATCTTCTTAACCCGTTCGCCAATCTCACTCATCGTTCAACCTCGTGCTTGTTCCATTGGACCCGACCCCAAGACGATACGAGCCATCGTGGTCGTTTAGTTTCCTTCGCAATCGCGCATAGTCTTGATTCGGCCCGGTCGTAGCCGATTAAGTCCCGGCGAGCGGCAGGCGTCGCCCCGCCCAATATACAGGGTTTCAAAATCCTGCAATGGCGTTCTTTGCCCATCCGTAGGGGGTTCGGTTATCATACTTCCAAAGCCTTGACTATAAGCCTCGCCGGTTGCCGGAAATCGCCCATCGCTCTGTCGAAGGGCGGGTAAATCGCTCAAATCATGGCCATTCCGCCGTTGACGTGAATCGTCTGTCCGGTGACATAAGCTGCCTCGTTCGAGGCGAGATAGACGGCAGCCGCGGCGATATCTTCCGGTGTCCCCAACCGCGCCGCAGGAACCTTGGAGAGGATGGCTTCGCGCTGCTTGTCGTTGAGCGCATCCGTCATCGGCGTCTTGACAAAGCCCGGCGCGATGCAATTGGCGGTCACGTTGCGCTTTGCATATTCGGCGCCCAGCGTCTTGATCAGCCCAATGATTCCGGCTTTTGAGGCAGTGTAATTGGCCTGCCCCGGATTGCCGGTGACGCCGACAACCGAGGTGATCGCGATGATACGGCCGAAACGCTTGCGCATCATCAATTTGGTCGCGGCGCGGGCCAGACGGAAGGTCGCAGTCAGGTTGACGGCGATGACGTCATCCCAATCCTCGTCACGCAACTGCACAAACAAGTTGTCGCGGGTGATGCCGGCATTGGCGACGAGAATATCGACCTGGCCCATCGCGGCTTCCGCCGCGGGCACCAGCGCCTCGACCTCGGCACTGTCGGAGAGATTGCAGGGCAGCACATGAACGCGATCACCGAGCTTGCCGGCGAAACCGTCCAATACCTCGCGGCGCGTGCCTGAGAGGGCGACCGTCGCGCCCTGCGCGTGCAACGCTTGCGCGATCGCGCCGCCGATACCACCCGTCGCGCCGGTGACGAGCGCTTTTTTGCCAGTCAGATCGAACATCAATTTCTCCTACGCAGACTTCGCGGCGGCCAGTGCGTCCTTCGCGGCGGCAATGTCGCCCGGGCCGCTGATCGAAACGCCAACCGCGCCGTCCGCAATACGCTTGACCAGCCCGCTCAGGACCTTGCCGGCCCCGATCTCGAAGAATCGCGTGACGCCTTTTCCTGCCATATACGCCACCGACTCGCGCCAGCGCACCGTACCCGTGACCTGTTCGATCAGCCGGCGGCGGATCTCGTTGGGATCGGTGATCGCGGCAGCCAGTACGTTCGACACCAATGGCGACGCCGGTTGCTTGATGGTGACCTCGGCCAATGCGTTGGCCATCGCGTCGGCTGCCGGCTGCATCAGCTTGCAATGGAACGGCGCGGACACCGGCAGCAGCATCGCCCGCTTGGCGCCCTTGGCCTTGGCAATTTCCACCGCGCGATCGACGGCGGCCTTGTCGCCGGAAACCACGACCTGCCCACCACCATTGTCGTTGGCGGCTTGGCAGACCTGCCCTTGCGCGGCGTCGTTGGCGACCGCCATCGCCGCCTCATAATCGAGCCCGAGCAAAGCGGCCATGGCGCCGGCGCCGACCGGCACCGCCTTCTGCATGGCGAGGCCACGGGTGCGCAACAGGCGCGCGGTGTCACTAATGCTGAGGCTGCCGGCCGCGGCCAACGCCGAGTATTCGCCGAGTGAATGCCCGGCGACGTAGGCGGCATCGCGTCCGACCGAGAATCCTGCCTCGGCCTCCAATACGCGCAAGGTCGCGATCGACATCGCCATGAGGGCCGGCTGGGCATTTTCGGTAAGCTGCAGCGTTTCGGCGGGCCCGTCCCAGATGGTGGCGGTCAGCTTCTCTCCAAGCGCCGCATCGACCTCGTCGAACACCGCGCGGGCGGCCGGAAAGGCTTCCGCCAGGGCCTTGCCCATGCCGACCGCCTGCGAACCCTGCCCCGGAAAAGTGAATGCTGCCGTCATGATGCGCCCTCGTTAGATCGGGCGGTAAGACACTGACCAGGGGCGGAATGTCAAGCCGCGCTGCGGGATGACCGGTGAAGCGGTAGTGTTCTCGCGTTGAAACACAGTGAAAATGGCTTGTTCGATTTCCGCCAATCGCGCTCGCGCTGCCCCGGCTCGCGATATTTGCCATCCTCTATGTTGCCGGCCCGGGCAAGGATTTTAAGCGTGGGATCATCCCGTCGCGATCGGTACTGCCGCTGCTTTCATCGTCGTCGCGATAGACCACTTCACGCCTTGATGTTGGATGGAAGTCGTGCGCCTGGAAAACTGGAAATGCCGAAATTTCAAACGAGGACACTACCCACGAGGCGCTCCCCCTAGAAACCGCCCGCTGCTTGATCCCTGCCGACCTCCGCACCGGCCCGCGCCCGGCGCATGTTGCTCGCCAATTGCCCCGGCCGATCCTCGCGGTCCGGCTTCGCGGTCGCGAGCCGCAGCACAGCCAAATAGTTCGGCTGCACTTCCATGCGACCCGCATGCCTGCTCTCGCAGAGAACGCGGTGGACACGCGGCAGGTTGTAGCAGGGCACGTAGAACAACAGATGATGCTCAAGGTGATAGTTCACGAAATATGGTGCGATGAACAGCCGCTCCAGGAAATTCGCGCGCGTGGTTCGCGTATTCCGTAGCGGATCACCCGAGTCGGGAACGACGGCATGTTCGGCGATGTTGCGAATGCGGGTGATTACCATCATCCAGGTCAACAGCGGCGCCAGCCACAATAACGGATAGGCCCACCACACGCCGGCGGCGGCAAGGCCCGCGAACAGAACCGCGTTGACGGCCAATTGCGGACCGAGCTTCTCCCAAAAATGCGCGGTGCGCCGCGCCAGCGGCCATTCCGCGGGGCCGAGCGCATTCAAGAATTGCGCCTTCCGCTGCTGATAGGCGGTCTGCCCGGTAATATCGCGCAGGAATTTTCGGCGGTAGCTCAGTTTCGTGATTGGAAACGGCGCCGATAAAACTAGATCGGGATCGTCTTCCTGCTGCGTGCGCGCGTGATGCTGCAGATGATAGCGGCGATAGGCGCGCGTCTCGGCGAAAATCGGATAGGCGCAGAACCACTGGCTCAATACTAGATTGCCCTTTTCGTTGGATGACAGGCAGCCATGCGCGCCGTCATGCATCAGGATCGCCAGCCCGAGCTGGCGTGAGCCGATGATCCCGACCGCGAGCAGATACGTCAGCGGATTGGGCCACCATGCTACCAGGGCGATCGAACCCAAAATTAGCGCCCACGCATGCACGATCAATGCGACGGCTTTCCAGGTCGAGCGCCGGCGCACGGCGATCAGTTGATCCTCGGTCAGGAAGTCGCGGGCACGCATGCGGAGCGCGGTCATGAGGAAGTCTCCCCTTGCGGTGAACTTGATTCAGATGCATCCAGTTGATCGACGAGGCGCAGGCGGGCGCTATCGCTTGCGGGCTTTGTTGTCGCCTGTTCGCCCAGCACACGCAGCATCTCGTTGCACAACTCGTCAGGCGAACGGCCCATGGCGTAGCCTTCGACCATCACGCCAATCGCCACCGCCCAGAACCGTCGTGAAGTCGTGCCGGGGTCGCGCAGGCTGCTCCAGCCATGCCGCTCGATATGGCCTGCATAGGCGCGCAGTCCTTCGCTGTGCAGTCGATCGATAGTGCGTTCCACCAGTGGCGCAAGATCCTGACGGCGCCGCGTCAGAGTCAGCGCTTCGGCGAAAAAGGCGACCGAATCTGTTGCCGTCACGCTCTCGACCAGCGCGCGCGTGTAGTCCCCCGGCGTATGTGCCGTGAGCGCTGCCCGTTCGGCCGCGCGCGCCACATAAAGCATGTCGCGGCAGGCGGCTTCGACAAACAGCGCTTCCTTGGTGCGGAAGTAATAGGTGATCTGGCTTGGAAACGCGTCGGCGGCAGTGGCGATACCCGAGATCGAGGTGCCCGCCAGGCCACGCTCCCTGAACAGCTGACTTGCGCCGTCAAGCAGGCGCGATCGCATCTGGCGCCCGGCGGTCCGCGTGGCGCGGGCGGCGTGCCTCGGATCGCCTGTCGACATTTCGGAATCAGTTTGGACCGGTTTGGCAACCATAGTGCCCTCGTCTGAGACTTGTATGATATACAAACAAATAGTCAAGACGGAAAAACACAGGTCGTTAAGCTGCTGGTGCCGGGAACTCTGTCAGTGGCCGGCGAGCCACCCAAGAACCTTGCCACCGG
>JBJMTR010000257.1:0-2998 GCA_045811565.1 Bradyrhizobium sp. | reverse complement strand
CCCCAAGTCAACCGGCGATTAGGAAAGCGAGGCGTGTCACGCCGCCATGGCCGGCTCGTCGCTCACCGTGACAAAGATTTCGTCCGATTGCGGGGCGAACGATTCCTGACAAAAGCCGCTCGGGCAAGGAGAGCGCATGCGTCAAGATTTCTGGTTCCATCACCCGTTGCGCGTTCGTTATTGCGAGGTCGACACGCAGGCCGTTGTGTTCAATGCGCACTACCTAACTTACCTCGATACGTCGATCACGGACTATGTTCGCGCACCCGGCTGCGATCATCTCGGCGAGGTCACGCGGACCGGCGTCGATTTCCACCTGGTAAGTTCTGTTGTCGAATAAAAGGTGCCGATCCGGTTTTGCGAAATCCGTCACCGCGCACACTGCAATCGATGGTCCGCTTCACCCATGCGTTTCGCTGAACCGTCAGATCATCCGGTCGCCTGCAACCACATGATGCCGATGAGAATGGTCAGCACGGTCAGCGGCGCACCCACCTTGAAATAGGCCAGGAAATCGATTTCGACGCCACGCGCCCGGGCGTGTTGAACGACGATAAGATTGGCGATCGAGCCGACAAGCGTGAAGTTGCCCGCCAGGGTTGAGGCCATGGCGACGGTCAGCCAGGCCTTTTGCGAGTCGTGCAGATTCGTAATGAACGGCTTCAAGACGAGAATAGCTGGAACATTACTAACGAGATTCGAGAGCGCCGCCGTGACTAACGAAAGCAATGGCGTTTTCTCAAGATGGAGCTGACCTACCGTCGCGATGGCATCCGGCGTCAGCAGGACTTTTTCGGCACCGTCGACGACGATGAAGAGGCCAATGAACATCACCAGAAGCGGCCAATCGATTTCTCGATAGACCTTGGCCGCCTTGACCCTGCGGGTGAATAACAGGACCGCGCCACCAACGATCGCGACCTTGGCGACCGGTTGGCCGGCGAAGAACAGGATCATCATCGCAGCCGTCACCAGAACCGACTTGATCAGGAGCGGCCTATTGTGACGTGGCGGGCTCATTGGCACCACCGGAAGGCGTTCACTGGTCAGGAACTCGCGACGGCAGACAAGCGCGATGAACGCCACCGTCAGGATCAGGCCCATCGCAGCTACGGGCCAGAGGGCCGCGGTGAACGCCCCATAGGGAATCTTCGACAGGCTTCCGATGATCATGTTCTGTGGATTGCCGGTGATGGTCGCCGTGCTGCCGATGTTGGAAGCCATGGGGATAGCGAGCAGGTAGGGGATGGGATCGCGCTTGAACCGGGTGACGATTTCGAGGACCAGCGGTGTCATCACGAGGCAAACCGTATCGTTGACGAGGAAAGCCGAGAACGATCCGGCGACCAGAACGATCGCGGCCAGGAGCACGAGAGGATGGCGGGCGCGGGTGACAACCCAGCCGTTCACCAGCCGGAAGAGACCCGAAAGACGCAGGTTGGCGACAACGATCATCATTCCAAGGAGGAGCGTGATGGTCTCCATATCGATGGCTCGGTAGGCGTCATCAAGCGACAAGCCGCCAAGTCCGACCATCAAACTGGCGCCAAGCAGCGCGGCGCCCGCTCGGTCGAGACGATAGCCGGGCAGTTTGCCGATCGCGATGAACAGGTACGTTGCCGCAAAGATCAGGATCGCGGCGATCCGCGGCAGGTTCTCCAGCCAAGGTAAAGGGGCGAGCACGTGCCGGCCGAACAGGATTCCCGCGGCGCAGATACTCAGGGCGAAAGCAGCAGCCAGCGTCCATCGGAGCCGGCTCGGTATGCGGCGGCGCGAACCCGCCACCCGAGCGTGCGCAAGTTGATCTGAAATGTTGTTTTCCACAATGTTGTTTTCCACAGAGATGACCTACATGCTGTCGCCGGCGGCCTGCATGCCGCTCGATGCTTTATCGCTCCTCGGCGGTGAACCTCAGAGTCTCAGGCATGGCAAGGAAATAAAGCAGGAAAGCAGCAGCGGCGATCCCCCCAAGAAAGAGAAAGGCCGCGCTATAGCCAGCCCCGACAATGATATAGCCTGCCACTGTGTTGCTCAGTGAGGCTCCGATGCCCTGCGCTGTCGAGACCGCGCCCTGGCTCACATTGAAGCGGCCGGTGCCTCGCGTCAGGTCGGCGATGACCAGTGGAAACAGCGCGCCGAAAATGCCGGCGCCGATCCCGTCAAGGAGCTGCACGCCAACCAGCCAATAGGCGTTGTCGGAGAGGGTGTAGAGCGCTCCTCTGATCGGCAAGATGGCAAAGCCGGCAAGGAAGAGGGGTTTGCGACCCCAGGCGTCGGCCTTGCGCCCGACCAGCATGGCCATCGGGACCATCACGATCTGCGCGGCGACAATACAAACTGACATCAGTGCGGTGCCGACATCGCGGTTGGCGAGGGCGAGTTTCTGGCCGACCATCGGCAGCATGGCAGCGTTGGCGAAGTGAAACATTGTCACGCAGGCAGCGAAGGTCAGCAGCGGGCGGCATTCAAGAAGTACGCGGAAGCCCGAGGGCTGTTCGTGCTTTTCCTCCTGTTCGGTGGTCAACCCCCGTGCGATTTCATGATCAATTGCGTCGGCCGGAATCCGGAGAACCGCAATGATGCTTGCCGTGGCCATCACAGTCATTATCCAAAAGACGGCGATGGGGCCAAAGAAGTAAGCCGCGCCGCCCGCGAGGATGGCGGCGGTAGCATTGCCGGCGTGGTTAAAGGCTTCGTTGCGCCCGACCCGACGAGCGAACGTCTTGGGTCCGACGATTCCGAGCGTGATCGCGGCGATCGCCGGCGGAAAGACAGCGCCGGATACTCCGGTCGCCGCCTGTACCAGGGCGACCATAGGGAACTGAGGGAGGAGGGGAAGCAGCAGGGAGCCGGCGGTCACCAATATCGCGCCGCTGACAACGATACCGCGCTTCCATCTTGTCGCATCGATGAGGGCCCCCGACGGGGTTTGCGCCAGAAGACCGGCGATGCCGCCGATCGACATAACGACGCCGATGCTGCCGGCATCCCATTTCTG
>JBJMTR010000256.1:0-20900 GCA_045811565.1 Bradyrhizobium sp. | reverse complement strand
TCTCGATGTCGAGGGCATCAACGGCGTTTATATCGGACCGTCCGATCTCGGCTTCTCCTATGGCTTGGTGCCCAAACTCGACCGCGACGAACCGGAGATTCTCAAGATCTATGAGAAGATCGTCAAAGAGTGCGGCAAGCGCGGCCTCTATCCTGGAATCCACTGCAGCGGCGCCGAAGGCGCGGTGCGCGCGATCAATATGGGCTTCAAGCTCGTGACGTTGTCGAACGAGAGCGGACTGATGATGACCTACGCCAAGATGCAGGTGTCGCAGACCCGGAAGGATTCCGCCGGCAAGGCGTGAGGTGATTGCGCTATAATGCCCTCATGCTGAGGAGGCCTGAAAGGCCGTCTCGAAACACGAGGGCATTATAGCACTCGTGGCCATCCTTCGAGACGCCGCGTGCGCGGCTCCTCAGGATGAGGTCGAGTGCGTTGAAGCGCTGAACATAATTCAAGGAGACCCACTATGGCCCCAGCACCCGTGATCCGCCTGCATCCTGACGACGGCGTGCTGATTGCGCGCGCGAGCTTGCCGCCCGGCATGGTGGTGGCCGATGGTGTCAGCACGGTCGAGCGCATTCCGGCCGGCCACAAGGTCGCGATCAAGTCGATCGCAGTCGGCGAGCCAGTCCGCCGCTACGGCCAGATCATCGGCTTTGCCACCGCGCCGATTGCGCCGGGCCAGCACGTGCACACGCAGAATTGCGGCATGGGCGATTTCGCGAAGGACTACGCGTTCGGCGTCGATGTAAAACCTGTGCCGAATTTCGATCTGCCCGCGACCTTTGACGGCATTCGCCGTCCCGACGGCCGCGTCGCGACCCGCAACTACATCGGCATTCTCACTTCGGTGAATTGCAGCGCCCATGTCGCCGGCGTGGTCGCCGATGTCTTCAAGAAGAATCCGTTCACCGGCGACAATCCGCTGGCCGATTTCCCGAACGTCGATGGCGTGGTGGCACTGACCCATAAGACCGGCTGCGGCATGACGCAGGACGAACCGCTGACGCTGCTCCGCCGTACGCTCGGCGGCTATGCCCGGCATGCGAATTTTTCAGCCGTGATCGTGCTGGGTCTGGGCTGCGAAGTGAACCAGATCGGCGGACTGATGCAGGAACAGAAACTCGCGGGCCGCCTGCGCGCGATGGACATTCAGGAAGTCGGCGGCACCCGCAAGACCGTGGAAGCCGGCGTCGCTTTTGTGCGCGAGGCGCTCACCGACGCAAATAAAGTGAAGCGCGAACCGGTACCGGCCAGCGAGTTGACGGTCGCGCTGCAATGCGGCGGCTCCGATGGCTATTCAGGTGTATCGGCGAATCCGGCGCTCGGCGCGGCGAGCGATCTCCTGGTGCGGCACGGCGGTACCGTGATCCTGTCCGAAACGCCGGAGACCTATGGCGCCGAGCATCTGTTGACGCGTCGCGCCGTGAGCCGCGAGGTCGGCGAAAAGTTGGTCGGCCTGATGCGCTGGTGGGAAGAATACACGGCGCGGGAAGGCGCCGAGATGAACGCCAATCCGAGCCCCGGCAATAAGGCCGGCGGCCTCACCACAATCCTTGAAAAATCACTCGGCGCGATGGCGAAGGCGGGCAGCACCAATCTCGTCGATGTCCTCAACTACGCTGAACCGGTGACGAAGAAGGGTTTTGTTTTTATGGACACGCCCGGCTACGACCCAGTCGCGGCGACCGGTCAGGTGGCTGGCGGCGCCAATCTCGTTTGCTTCACGACCGGCCGCGGCAGCGTGTTTGGCTGCAAGCCCGCGCCCTCGATCAAGCTTGCGACCAACACACCGATGTACAAGCGCATGGAAGACGATATGGACGTCAATTGCGGCACCATCCTCGACGGCGAGGAGACCGTGCAGGAGTGCGGCCAGCGTATTTTCGATTTGATGCTCAAGACCGCCTCGGGCCAGCCGACCAAAAGCGAGAGCTTCGATTTCGGCGGCGCCGAGTTCGCGCCGTGGGTACTTGGCGCGACGATGTGAAGAAGCACGCGTGCCCTCATGGTGAGGAGGCGCTCTTGCGCCGTCTCGAACGATGAGCGGAGAGTCTGTGGCCCATCCGTCGAGACGCGGCCAAGAGGCCGCTCCTCAGGATGAGGTCTGAAACCCTCACGGTGAGAAGCGCGCTCCTCAGGATGAGGTCTGAGACCCTCATGGTGAGGAGCGCGCTCCTCTCAGAATGAGGTCGTGCAGCACGCCGACGTAGTGACGAGCTCTCTAGCCCCCGACTTTGCCGGGACGACACGGATAGTTCCTAGGCACTCGCTGCCCGTTGTTAGTGCTTGATCCGACCCGGAACCGGTGTTCTGCTTAAAAAAGCTGCTGGAGTCCTCCGTCCGTGTCGATCTTCATCGCACTGCATCACGTCACGCACTACAAATACGACCGGCCGATCGACCTCGGCCCTCAGACCGTTCGCCTGCGCCCAGCGCCGCATACGCGCACGCGGATCCTGAGTTATTCGCTTAAGGTTACGCCATCCAATCACTTCGTAAATTGGCAGCAGGATCCGCAAGGCAACTGGCTGGCGCGCTTCGTTTTCCCGGAGCGGGCGAGCGAGCTCAAGATCGAGGTCGACTTCACGACGCAGATGACGGTGGTCAATCCGTTCGACTTCTTTGTCGAGCCTTATGCCAATTCCTTTCCCTTTCAGTACACAAATGATCTCAGGACCGAGCTCGCGCCTTATCTCGCCACATCGGAGCAGGGACCATTGTTCGCTGCGTACCTGAAGCAGATCCCGCGAGAGGCTGATAGCACGGTCAACTTCCTGGTCGATCTCAACGGCCAACTGCAAAAGCGAATTCGTTATGTCATTCGCATGGAGCCGGGCATCCAGACGCCGGAACAGACGCTGGCGGCCGGCTCCGGATCGTGCCGCGACTCGGCGTGGCTGCTGATCCAGACGCTACGTCATCTCGGACTCGCTGCGCGGTTCGTCTCCGGTTATCTCATTCAATTGCGCCCCGACATCGATCCGGTCGAAGGACCGCGTGAAGTCGAAAACGACTTTACGGATTTGCACGCCTGGGCCGAAGTGTATCTTCCCGGCGCCGGATGGATCGGATTCGATGTCACCTCGGGAATGCTGACGGGCGAGGGGCACATCCCGGTGGCCGCCACGCCGCACTATCGCTCGGCGGCGCCGCTCTCGGGCAGCGCCGGCTTTGCCAATGTCGACTTCGCTTTCGAGATGAGCGTCAAGCGCATCCGCGAAACGCCGCGGATCACACGGCCGTTCTCCGATGAATCCTGGGAGCGGCTCGACAAGCTCGGCGAACGGGTCGATGCCGATCTCAAAAGGGGCGACGTGCGGCTGACGATGGGCGGCGAGCCGACCTTTGTATCCGTCGACGATCTGGAATCGCCGGAATGGAACATCGCCGCCGTCGGTCCGACCAAGCGCGCGCTGGCGGATGATCTGATCCGCAAACTGCGCGCTCGCTTCGCGCCCGGCGGTTTGCTGCATTACGGGCAAGGCAAATGGTATCCGGGCGAAAGCCTGCCGCGCTGGGCGTTCGGGCTTTACTGGCGCAAGGACGGCCTGCCGATCTGGAAGAATCCCGACCTGATCGCCGAGATCGAGACTCCGCGCAAGGCGGAAATCAAGGACGCCGAGCGCTTTGCGGAAGGCGCCGCGCAAAAACTCGGTCTCGCCACCGACTATGTCATGCCGGCGTTCGAAGACCCCACGCATTGGATTCAGAAGGAAGCCAGCCTTCCGGAGAACGTCGATCCCACAGATTCAAAGCTGTCCGATCCCGAAGAGCGCTCCCGCATGGCGCGGGTATTCGATTCGGGACTCAATACGCCGAAGGGGTTCGTGCTGCCAATCCAGCGCTGGAATGCCGCCGCCAGACCGCACCCCGGGCGCTGGCGCAGCGAGCACTGGAAGCTCAGGCGCGGCAATCTGTTTCTGGCGCCGGGTGATTCCCCGCTCGGGCTGCGGCTGCCGATAGCCTCGCTGCCGCACATTCCCGACGACGATTATCCCTACATCGTCGAGCAGGATCCGATGGACCCCCGTGAGGAGCTTCCGGACTTCGACAAAGCTCAAGCCGAAGGCCCGCTGAAACGGGACAAGGCGAAGTCCAAGCCCAAGCCCGTGCGCACGGCGATGTCGATCGAGATCCGCGATGGCGTGTTGTGCGCCTTCATGCCGCCGGTCGAGAACCTGGAAGATTATCTTGAACTGATCGCGGCGGTCGAGGCCACCGCCGAGGAAATGGAGACGCAGGTGCACGTCGAAGGCTACGCACCGCCATTCGATCCGCGCATCGAGGTGATCAAGGTGACGCCCGATCCCGGCGTGATCGAAATCAATATCCAGCCGGCACAAAGCTGGCGCGAGGCGGTCGATATCACCTTCGGGCTGTATGAAGATGCCGCAAAAGTGCGGCTTGGTGCCAACCGTTTCCTGGTCGACGGCCGACATACCGGCACTGGCGGCGGCAATCACGTGGTGGTCGGCGGCAGCGCGCCGCAGGATTCACCGTTCCTGCGCCGGCCGGATTTGTTGAAGAGCCTGGTGCTCTACTGGCAGCGGCATCCGTCGCTGTCTTATCTGTTTTCCGGCATGTTCATCGGCCCGACCAGCCAGGCACCGCGCATCGATGAGGCGCGGCATGACGGCATGTACGAACTGGAGATCGCGCTGGCACATGTTCCGCCGCCCGGCGTCGAAGCGCCGCTATGGCTGGTCGACCGGCTGTTCCGGCACATCCTGGTCGATATCACCGGCAATACCCACCGCGCCGAGATCTGCATCGACAAGCTCTATTCGCCCGACGGCCCGACCGGCCGGCTTGGGCTGGTCGAATTCCGCGCGCTGGAGATGCCGCCGGATCCCCGAATGTCGCTGGCGCAGCAACTTCTGATCCGCGCGCTGATCGCAAAACTCTGGAGAGAGCCGCAGCAGGGTAAGTTCGTGCGCTGGGGCACCACGCTGCATGATCGCTTCATGCTGCCGCATTTCCTCTGGGAAGACTTTTTGGGCGTGCTCGCCGAGCTCAGGCAATCCGGCTATGATTTCTCGCCGGAATGGTACACGGCCCAGCTCGAATTCCGCTTTCCCGTATTTGGCCGCGTCCACCATGGCGGCGTGGCGCTGGAATTGCGTCAGGCGCTGGAGCCCTGGCATGTGCTCGGCGAAGAGGGCTCGGCGGGCGGCACCGTGCGCTACGTCGATTCCTCGGTCGAGCGGTTGCAGATCAAGGCATCAGGCTTTGTCGAGGGACGCCACGTCATCACGTGCAACGGCAGGCGGATGCCGATGACCGAAACCGGTCGCTCCGGCGAAGCGGTGGCAGCCGTCCGCTTCAAGGCCTGGCAGCCGGCGTCGGGACTGCATCCGACCATTCCGGTCCACGCGCCGCTGACATTTGATTTAATTGATAGTTGGAACGGCCGCTCGCTCGGCGGCTGCGTCTACCATGTCGCCCATCCCGGCGGCCGCAGCTACGAGACCAAGCCGGTGAATTCCTATGAGGCCGAGGCGCGTCGGTTGGCCCGCTTTCAGGATCACGGCCATACACCTGGCAAGATCGATCCGCCGCCGGAGGAACGCACAATAGAATTTCCGTTGACCCTCGACTTGAGGACGCCGCTCCTGCATTGATCTTTGGAAGCGTCTTCAAGCGAAGTATGCCGTCGGATTTGATCCGGGGTGGATTCGGGCTCGCGTGAAGAAAGCGCATCAAACTAACGGCTCCGGGAGTCGGAATGGCGGCCGGCGAAGGAAACAGTCAGGAAAGCAGGGCGCGCCCGGGCCAGCGCCGGATGGCGCAATGGACGCGCGAGTATGCGCGCCTACCCGGCATTCCCGATGAATATATCGGCCATGACGGCGCGCCGCGGGCGGTCTGGACCCGATTCTTCGACGCCTTTGCATCCCTTTCGCCCGCCGACATCGAACGGCGATTCGCTTCCGCCGACCGTCACCTGCGCGAGGCCGGCGTGACTTATCGCGCGCCCGGCGAGACCGCCGACCGGCTCTGGCCGCTGAGCCATCTGCCGCTGTTGATCGACGACGCCGATTGGCGGCAATTGACCGCGGGGATCGCGCAGCGCGCGCAATTGCTCGAACTGGTCTTGCGCGACCTCTATGGTGAGGGGCGCCTGGTCGCGGGAGGAGCCATACCTGCCGCCGCGATTGCCGGCAGCAGCGAATATCTGCGTGCCGTGAGCGGAATCAAACCGCCGGGCGGACGCTACCTCCATCTCTACGCGGCGGATGTCGGCCGCGGCCCCGACGGGCGCTGGTGGGTGCTGGGCGATCGTACCCAGGCGCCATCGGGCGCCGGCTACGCGCTGGAGAATCGCCTGGTGCTGTCGCGGGCGTTTTCCAGTCTCTACAAGTCCATGAATGTCGAGCGCGTGGCGCCGTTCTTCGAGGCCTTCCGCGACTCACTGCGCGCCAGCGCCGACCGCGACGAGCCGCGGATTGGGTTGCTGACGCCGGGCGCCTTCAACGAAACCTATTTCGAGCATGCGACGCTGGCGCGCTATCTCGGCTTTCTCCTGGTCGAAGGCGACGATCTCGCCGTCAGCGGCGCCCGCATTCATATTCGCACCGTCGCCGGGTTGAAGCGGCTCGACGTATTGCTGCGCCGGGTCGATTCCAATTTTCTCGATCCGCTGGAGCTCGATGCCTCCTCGCATCTCGGCGTGCCCGGCTTGATCGATGTGCTGCGCAAGGACGGCGTCGTCGTCGCCAATATGCCGGGTTCAGGCGTGCTGGAAGCGCGCGCGCTGCTCGGTTTCCTGCCGAGCCTCTCACGGCGCCTGCTCGGCGAAGAGCTGAACATGCCGCACATCGCGACCTGGTGGTGCGGCCAGAAATCCGCCCGCGAGGAGGTGTTGTCGCGGCTCGACCGGGTCGCGATCGAGAGCGCGTATGGCCGGGGCCTTCCCGGCTTTCCGGGCCATGGACCGATACTCGCGGGCGAGTTGTCGCCGAGCGAGCGCGAGCGGCTGAAGACCGCGATCACCGAGCGCGGCATCGACTATGTCGGCCAGGAGTTGGTTCGGTTGTCGACAACGCCGGTATGGGAAAACGGCCGGCTCACGCCGCGCCCGTTCGTGCTTCGGGTCTTCGCCGCCGCCACATCGAATGGCTGGACCATATTGCCCGGCGGCTTCTGCCGGATTGCCGAGCAGGCTGATGCCCGGGCGGTATCGATGGGAAGCGGCGCACGGGCAGCGGACGTCTGGGTGGTTTCCGAGAAAGCAGTCTCGACCGCGACGCTGTTGCCGGCCGTGGACACTGTGCGGATCAGGCGGATCGCCGGGGTGGTGCCGAGCCGGGCCGCCGACAATCTGTTCTGGCTCGGCCGCTATCTCGAGCGTGCCGAGGCGACATTGCGGCTGATCCGCGCGCTAGGAACCCCGTTGCGCGATCCCGCCAAGGGGACATCGAACGGGTCGTCGACTGCGCTGCATTCGTTGGAGCGTATCCAGCGGCTTCTGGTCACCTGGGACGCCACCTCGCAGACCGCGCGCGCGAATCCGGCGAGGGTCGCCGCCGAAGCGCTGCAGAGCGCGGAGAAATTCGGCTCGGCTTTCTCCTTGGTTCGCTCGGCGCAACGCACCGCGACCTCGCTGCGCGAACGGCTGTCGCCGGATGCCTGGCAGGTCATCACCGAGATGGTGGAGCGCCTTGGCGAGGAGGTCGAGGATGACGACGGCGTGCTCAGCGCCGCCGAGTTGACATTGCAGGAGCTTGCGAGTTTCGCGGGGCTGGTGCAGGAGAACATGAACCGCGCCGCCGGCTGGCGCTTTCTCGACATGGGCCGCCGTGCCGAGCGCGCCATCAACACCGCGCGGTTCGCGCGACAGTTCGCCTATGACGAAGCCGGAGAAGAGGACCTCGACGTCCTCTTGACGCTGGTCGATTGTCAGATCACCTACCGCTCGCGTTATCTGGTCGGGCCGTCGCTGACGCCGGTGCGCGATCTCGCGGTGCTCGACCCCTATAATCCCCGCTCGGTCGCGTTTCAGGTCGCAGCGCTCAACGAGCACATCGCCGCGCTCCCGAGCCTGAAAGAGCACGGCTTGATCGAGCGGCCGCAGCGTCTCGCGGTCGCGCTGCAGGCGACGCTGACGACGGCGGAAGCGGCCACTCTCGACGTCAAAACCGTGTTCGCGCTGGAGCAGGACCTGCTCAATCTCGCCGATGCCATCGGGCTGCATTATTTCCCGCACGGGCCCAATGCGAGCCGGCCGGAGAAGCTGACGGGCCTCGCGTGATCTACGATATCAGCCACGTCACGAACTATGCCTATGAAAGCCCGGTGAGTTTTGCGCGATGCTCGCTGCGGCTGGAGCCGTTGAGCGGCGATGGACAGCAGCTGGTCTCCCACACCGTCGAAATCCGGCCGCGGCCGGCGGACCGCACGGCGCGGCGTGATTTTTTCGGAACGCATACGGAGAGTGTGCTGATCGAGACCGCACATCGCAATCTGCGGATCGATTCTCGGTCGCGGGTGTCGGTATCGCGTCAAGCGCCCGGACCTAGGGCGCCAAGTCCTTCGTGGGAGAGCGTGCGCGACCTGGCGTTCGAGGCCACGAGCCTCGGCCCGTCGTCGCCGGTCGGATATGTCTTTGCGAGTTCGCTCGTGCCGGTGCAGCAGCCAGTCACCGCCTATGCCGCGGCAAGCTTTCCGCCTGACACGGGCGTGCTGGCCGGCGTCGCCGATCTGATGCACCGCATCCGCCGAGATTTCAAATACGAGCCGAAGGCGACCGTGATCTCGACGCCGCTCATGGAAGTGTTCGAGAAGCGCCACGGCGTCTGCCAGGATTTTGCCCATATGATGATCGCAGGGCTCCGCGGCCTGGGCCTGCCGGCGGCTTATGTCAGCGGCTATTTGCGCACCATCCCGCCGCCGGGTAAACCGCGCCTGCAAGGAGCCGACGCCACCCACGCCTGGGTCTCGGTGTGGTGCGGCGCCGGGATCGGCTGGATCGGATACGACCCGACCAACGACCTTCTGGTCGAGAACGATCACATCATCCTGGCCGTCGGCCGCGACTTCTCCGACGTCTCGCCGGTCGACGGCATCATCGTGGGATCACGCAAGCAGAAACTCAATGTCGCCGTGGATGTCTTGTTGGTGGAATAGCCACGGGCACTAAATCCCGGTCCATTGCCTCATGGATAAGCATCTTAACGGATGATTTGCTCTTTTATGACCATCCTCACGGGTGCGCACTGACCCGGAGATCAAACGTGAAGATTTCGTCAATGAAGCCGCTCGTTTCTGCCTTCGCAGCTATGCTTGCCTTCGCGGGCGCGGCCGCTGCAGCCGATGGCGCGAGCAAGGATGAAGCGGTCGCAATGGTCAAGAAGGCCGTTGCTTTCATTAAGGATCAGGGGGCCGACAAGGCTTATCCTGAAATTAGCAACAAGGCCGGCAAATTCATCGATCGCGACTTGTACGTTGTCGTCTACCAGCTTGACGGCAAGGTCATGGCCCACGGCTCGAACGACAAGTTCATCGGCAAGGACATGAGCGATGCGCAGGACGTCGACGGCAAGCTATACGTCAAGGAGCGCGTCGAGCTCGCAGCCAAGCAACCGTCATTCTGGCAGGACTACAAGTTCGTCAATCCGGTAACCAAAAAGGTTGAGCCGAAGCAGATGTACTGCGAGAAGCTGGACAGCACGGCAGTGTGCGCCGGCATTTACAAGCTCTGAGGCGCAACGATCGGTGTCATGCTGTGATCACCGCGTAAAGGATTGAGATGCTCGGCTGGATCAAACATATCGGCTTGTCCTGGAAGGTCCAGCTCGCGCCCACGTTCCTGATCGTGGTCCTGATCGCTGTCGGCGCCTACGCCTTGGAGGCGCTGCGATCGAACCAGGCGGCCGTCGATGCGCTCGTGCTGGGACCTGTCCGGCAATCGGAACTTGCCACCGAGCTTACCACCACGGCATGGGTGGCGCATGCCAAGCTGTATCGCCTGGCGGCGACTGCGGCCAATGAAAAGGACGACAAAAAGGTGGCGGCGATCGCCAAGGAAACCGCGGCTGCCGGCGCGAAAATTTCCGACGGCTTGAAGGCGGTCGAGGACGCGCAGCGCGAGGCCAAGTCCGAAAGCTTGCAAAAACTGAAGACCGCCGTCGCGGGCTATCTCAAGCAATCGAAGAGCGCGATCGAAATGGCCGACGGTGACGCCGGGTCGGCGCTGATGTTCATCAAGGGCGCGGAACGAAATTTTGCCGAGATCGAGAAGCTGACCGACGATTTAATCGCGCGCAGCAGCGACAGCAAGGATCGTGAGATTGCCCGCGCGAGCATCAGGCTGGAGCATCAACAATTGACGTTGATGGCCATGCTCCTGGCCGTGGCGTTTGTCGGCGTCATCGTGTCGTTCCTGATCGGCCGGAATATTTCGCGCCCGGTGGTCGCTATGTCGAAAGCCATGCGCGAGCTCGCAGTCGGAAATTTCGACGTCCAGCTGCCCGGCATCGATCGTCGCGACGAAGTCGGCCAGATGGCCCACGCCATCCAGGAATTCAAGGTGCAGGCCGTCGCCAAGGCAGAACGCGAGACGGCGGAGCGCGAGGAAAAGAATCGCGAACTGGCGGCTGCCCGCCGGGTCGAGCTGCAAAATCTGGCCGAAGGTTTTGAGACCACGGTCGGCAACATTATCGAGACCGTTGGCTCGGCGTCGGGCGAATTGGAAAATTCCGCCGTCATCCTGACCAATAGCAGCACGGCGACCCAAAAACTCTCGACGGTCGTCGCCGGCGCCTCGGAAGAGACTTCCAGCAACGTGCAGTCGGTCGCGTCGGCAACGGAGGAAATGGCCAGTTCGATCAATGAAATCGGACGGCAGGTCGCCGATTCCAACAGGATCGCCAACGAGGCCGTCGATCAGGCGCAAAAGACCGATGCGCGGATCGCCGAATTGTCGGAGGCCGCGAACCGCATCGGCGACGTGACCAAATTGATCACTACGATTGCCGAGCAGACCAATCTGCTGGCGCTCAACGCGACCATTGAAGCCGCCCGCGCCGGCGATGCCGGTCGCGGCTTTGCTGTGGTCGCACAGGAGGTCAAGGCGCTCGCGTCGCAGACCGCCAAGGCGACCAGCGAGATTTCCAGCCAGATCGCCGGAATGCAGGCTGCAACGCAGGAATCGGTCCTTGCCATCAAGGAGATCAGCGGGACCATCGGCCGGGTTTCCGAAATCGCCGCGGCGATCGCGGCCGCCATCGAGGAGCAGGGTGCCGCGACGCAGGAGATCGCCCGCAATGTGCAGCAGGCGGCCATCGGCTCCACGCAGGTTGCGACCAGCATCGCCGACGTCAACCGCGGGGCCGCCGACATCGGCTCGGCGTCGTCGCAGGTGCTTGCCTCCGCGCAACTGCTTTCCAATGAAAACAGGCGGCTCAAGGCAGAGGTAGCCAAATTCCTCGGCACCGTCCGGGCTGCCTAAAATCTCTTTCAGGTGATAGCCTGCAACGGCCCCAGCGCGCGACGCGCCGACGGGCCCGGAGTTGCCATGGTCTATCGCCAGGTCATCGATACCACCTCTTACGTCTTTGACGATTTGCGCGACCTGCTCGCCAAGGCCACGCCACCGCGTTCCGGCGATCGTCTTGCCGGGATCGCGGCCGATCGCGCAGAGGAGATGATCGCGGCGCGGATTGCGCTTGCCGACGTTCCTCTCAAGCAATTCCTCAATGAAGCTGTCATCCCCTACGAAGACGACGAGGTCACCCGCCTGATCGTCGACAGCCATGATGCGTCGGCCTTTGCGGCGATCTCGTCACTGACCGTCGGCGGCTTCCGCGATTGGCTGCTGTCCGACGCCGCGACGACTGAAGCACTCAAGAGCCTATCGCCCGGTATCACGCCGGAAATGGCCGCAGGCGTTTCAAAACTGATGCGCAATCAGGATCTGATTCTGGTCGCCAGCAAATGTCAGGTGACGACGCGCTTCCGCAACACCATCGGCCTGCGCGGGCGGATGAGCGTGCGGCTGCAGCCCAATCATCCTTTCGATGACGCAAGAGGCATCACCGCCTCTATCCTCGACGGCCTGTTGTTGGGATCGGGCGACGCCTGCATCGGCATCAATCCGGCCAGCGACGATCCCAACGTCATCGGCCATTTGCTGCGGTTGCTCGATGGTATCATCGCGCGACTGCAGGTACCGACCCAGGGCTGCGTGCTGGCACACGTGACGACAACGCTCGGACTGATCGGGCAGGGGCTGCCGGTCGACCTGGTATTCCAGTCGATTGCGGGAACGCAAGCCGCCAACCGCAGCTTTGGGGTCGATCTCGCGCTGTTGCGGGAAGCACGGGAGGCCGGACTGTCCCTGCGCCGCGGCACGGTCGGCGACAATGTGATGTATTTCGAGACCGGGCAGGGCTCGGCTCTGTCAGCCAACGCCAATCACCATGTCGATCAGCAGACCTGCGAAGCGCGGGCCTACGCCGTCGCGCGGGCGTTCGATCCGCTCTTGGTCAACAGCGTAGTCGGCTTCATCGGTCCGGAATATCTCTATGACGGTAAGGAAATCATCCGCGCCGGTCTCGAGGATCATTTCTGCGGCAAGCTGCTCGGCCTGCCGCTCGGTGTCGATGTCTGCTACACCAACCACGCCGAAGCCGATCAGGACGATATGGACAATCTCTTGACGCTGTTAGCTGCCGCCGGCGTGACCTTCATTATGGGGGTGCCGGGTGCGGACGACGTCATGCTGAACTACCAGTCGACCTCATTTCACGACGCGCTCTATATCCGCGATCTTTTCGGCCTGAAGCGGGCGCCCGAATTCGACGACTGGCTGCTGCGCGCCGGCCTTGCCGGCCAGGATTTTCGCCTTTTCGGCGATCCAGCTCTGCTGCCCGAATTTGCGGCCAGATTGATCGCCTAAGCGGGCGTGTACGGTCATCTCTCGGGCATATCCAAGCAACCATTGGGCCGGCACGGCGTTAGGACGGTGCCATAATCCTGAAGAATTTCTGGCCCAGCGTTTGAGGCCGTGCTTAAATTTATGCTGGGTTCGTCCGAGGAAGTTTGAATGAGAGCTGAAGACATCGGGACGGTACGGCGTATCCTCTGCGTCTTTCCGCGCTACACATCGGCTTTTGGTACCTTCGAATACGCCTATCCCCTGACCGACGGCGTCAGGGCCTTCATGCCGCCGCAAGGGCTGCTTCTGATCGCGGCATATATGCCGAAAAACTGGCCGGTCCGCTTCATCGACGAGAACATCCGCCCCGCCACCGCGGAGGAGTTCGAATGGGCCGAAGCGGTATTCGTCAGCGGCATGCACATCCAGCGTCAGCAGATGAACGATATCTGCCGCCGGGCGCACGCCTTCGATCTGCCGGTGGCGATCGGCGGCCCGTCGGTTAGCGCGTGTCCGGATTACTATCCCACGTTCGACTATCTGCACGTCGGGGAGTTGGGAGATGCGACCAACGATCTGATCGCCAGACTGGCGCGCGATCCGTCGCGTCCCGAGCAGCAGGTGGTGTTGAAGACCAACGATCGCCTTCCGATGACGGAATTTCCGATTCCCGCCTACGAGCTCGCCGAGACCAGGAAATATTTTCTCGGCAGCATCCAGTTCTCGAGCGGCTGCCCCTATCAGTGCGAATTCTGCGATATCCCCGGCCTCTATGGCCGCAACCCCCGGCTCAAGACGCCGCAGCAGATTATCGCTGAACTGGACAAGCTGCGCGAATGCGGGATGACCGACACGGTCTACTTCGTCGACGACAATTTCATCGGCAACCGAAAGGCCGCGCTGGAGTTATTGCCGCATCTGATCGAATGGCAGAAGCAAACCGGTTACGTCACGCGGCTCGCCTGCGAGGCGACGCTCAATATCGCCAAGCGGCCCGAAATCCTGCAAAAGATGCGCGAAGCCTTGTTCGTCACGATCTTCTGCGGCATCGAGACACCCGATCCCGACGCGTTGAAGGCGATGCATAAGGACCACAATATGATGGTCCCGATCCTGGAGGGCGTCCACACCATCAACTCCTACGGGATGGAGGTGGTCTCCGGGATCATCATGGGCTTGGATACCGACAAGCCGGAGACCGCGGACGCGCTGCTTTCGTTTGTCGATGAATCCCGCATTCCCTTGCTGACGATCAATCTGTTGCAGGCCCTGCCAAAGACGCCGCTATGGGACCGTCTCGAACGCGAGGGCCGTCTGGTCGACGACGAGAGTCGCGATTCGAATGTTGAATTCCTGCTGCCCTATGATCAGGTCATGAACTCGTGGCGCCATTGCATGGAAGTCGCCTATCAGCCTCAAAAAGTCTATGCGCGCTATCAATATCAATGCGATTACACCTATGCCAATCGGCTGAAAGTGCCGGTCAGTCCTGAGGTGAAGACCTGGGCCAACATCAGGCGCGGCTTGATCATGCTCCGCAATATCTTCTGGCAGGTCGGCGTGCTCGGCGACTACAGGAAGGTGTTCTGGAAATTTGCCCTCGGACGGCTCCGCCGTGGCGACATCGAGGGACTGATTTCGTCTGCGACGATCGCGCATCATTTGATCAAGTTCGCGCGCGCGGCCTCGATCGGTCAGCAGAACGCATCGAACTACTCGATGCGGCTGCGCGAGGCCTCGGTCCCTGCCGAGTAAATGCGAAAATGAAAACGCCGGCGCCGCCGTCCCGTTCGCTGCGCGACCTGCGGGAGTTGACGCCGGCACGGGTCGGGCTTGGCCGGGCGGGCGCCAGCATGCCTACCGAGGCGCTGCTCGGATTTACGCTGGACCAGGCGCGGGCGCGCGACGCCGTTCATGCCGCCTTCGATATTGCGGGCCTCATTGCCGAATTGAGCGGCCTCGGCTTGCAGCCGCTCGAGGTTGGCAGCCAGGCGCGCGATCGGAGCGTTTATCTCCGGCGTCCGGATTTGGGGCGCATGCTCGATCCGGCGTCGAAGCGAGCATTGGAGAGCCGTAGCGGTGCTCCGTGCCAGCTTGCCATCGTGATTGGCGATGGTTTGTCGCCGACGGCGGTGAATGTCCACGCGGTTGAACTGGTTCGCCATCTCGTTCCGCAACTGGCCGCTGACCGAATCGAAATCGGCGCGACCGTGATCGCATGCGGCGCCCGTGTCGCGCTGGGCGACGAGATCGGCGCCATTCTCGCCGCGCGCATGCTGGTGATGCTGATCGGCGAACGACCCGGCTTGTCGGCTCCCGATAGCCTCGGCGGCTATCTGTCGTTTGCGCCGCGGATCGGCCTCACCGACGCGGAACGGAATTGCGTCTCCAATATTCACGGCGAGGGGCTCAGCTATGAGGAGGCGGCCTTCAGGATTGCCTGGCTGGTTCGCGAGGGCATGGCACGGCAGATCACGGGCGTCGCTCTGAAAGATGAAAGCGGCGGCGAAACATCCCACCGGATCGCTCCTCCAGTGTGACAAATCAGATACTTGGTAGCGATTTTCGCGAGTTTTGCGCCGATTTGATATTGCCCTCGCGCTTGCGAGATGGCGGCCGGACCTGTAAAAACCGGCGGCTGCTGATACCTACGTATTTTCAACGGCTAGCGCCGATCAAACATGGCTACAGAGCCTCATTCGCGCCCGGAACCCAAGCTAGACAAATTGCGCCGACCTTAGAACTGGACAGGGCATGCTCGACAAGAACACCGAAAGTCAGGTCCACGTCGGAAAGGTTGAGGAGCCGCGGCCGGGTACCAGCATCGCCTTCGGGCTGGAGCGCATCGGGCTGATCGCAGTCCAGGCGCCGATTCTGTCCTGCATCGTTCTGGTGGCGCTGATCATTGCAGCGATCTTCGGCATTGAGCGCATCAAGATCGACGACTCGCTCAGCCAGCTGTTCCGCTCCAATTCCAAGGACTACAAACAATACGAAGCGGTGACAAAACGCTTCCCGGCGACCGAGTTCGACGTGCTGGTCGTGGTCGAAGGCAAGACGCTGCTCGCCCGCGATAATCTCGAAAAGCTGCGCGATATGGTCACCGACATGCAACTCGTCGATGGCGTACGCGGCCTAGTCTCGCTGTTCTCGGCACGGCAGGCGCCGGAGCCCGGCAAATTGCCGGCGGCGCTGTTTCCGCCCGAGTTGCCGGAAGGCGCTGCCTACGACAAATTCGTTGAGACCATCAAATCCAACGAGATCATTCGCGGCAAGCTGCTATCCGAGGACGGCACGCTGGCGCTGGTCGTGATGTCGCTCGAGCCCGAAGTGGTGTCCAGCAACAAGCTGAGCAAGACGGTCGCCGATATCAGGAAGATCATGGCCGACGATCTCGCAGGCAGCGGGCTCAATGCACAGCTATCCGGCGTGCCCGTCATGCAGCTTGAAATCCGCAACGCGGTCGAGCGGGACGGGCTGACCTATAATATCCTCGGCATCCTCGCCGGCTGCATCATCGCGATCGTCTTCTTCCGCAAGATATCGTTCATGGTGGTCGCGGCGTTCCCGCCGATGATCGCGATCCTGCTCGCGCTCGGAGGCCTCGGCTGGGCCAATTTCAACCTCAATATGTTCCTGAACGTGATGACGCCGCTGATCATGGTGATCAGCTTCTCCGATTCGATGCAGCTAACCTTTGCGGCGCGCGACCGCCTGATAGCGGGACAGGACAAATACACCGCGTTCAAGAATGCCGTGCTGGTGGTCGGCCCGGCCTGCGTGCTCACGCATGGCACCGCCGGGATTTCCTTCATTGCGCTACAGTTCTCGGATTCCGACCTGATCCGCAAATTCGGCGAGGCGGGACTTGCCGCGACCATTATCGCGCTGCTCGCGGTGCTCTCGCTGGTGCCGGTGTTCGGCGTGCTGTTCGTGCGCAACGAAAGGATTTTTGCCGTCAAGTTCCAGAGCGCAGACGCCGGCGTGCAGGCGCTGCGCAATTTCTGCTACTGGATCGCGGTGCGCATGGTCAGTCGTCCGGGGCTGTTCAGCCTGGTCGCGGTGATCTTCGTCGGCGGGCTCGGCATCATCTACGCCAGCCTGGAGCCGCGCTACCGGCTGGCCGACCAGGTGCCGGACAAGCGACAGGCTGTGGCGGCGAGCAGCCGTCTCGACGCAAAGCTGACCGGTGCCAATCCAATCGATGTCTTGATCGAATTCCCCAAGGGCGCATCGCTCTACGCGCCGGAGACGCTGAAGACCATCGCCGAGGTGCATGCGATGGTCGAGACCACGGCCGGCGTCGGCAATGTGTGGTCGCTGGAAACCTTGCGAAGGTGGCTGGCCGAAAAGGCCGGCACCTCGGATGTCGCGACGCTAAAGCAATATGTCAGTGTGATACCGGAGCATCTGGTTCGCCGCTTCATCTCGGCCGAACAGGATGCCGTCGTGGTGTCCGGCCGCGTGCCTGATCTGGATTCCAGCCAAATCCTTCCCGTGGTCGAGAAACTCGATCATGCGCTGGACAAGGTGCGCGCCGAGCATCCCGGTTACGAAATCGCGGTCACCGGACTTTCGGCGATCGCCGCGCGCAACAGCGCCAGCATGATCGAAAAGCTCAACCGAGGACTGACTATCGAATTCGCGCTGGTCGCGATCTTCATCGGCCTGGCGTTCCGTTCGGTGGTCGTGATGTTCTCCTGTATCCTGCCCGGTATTTTCCCGGTGGTGCTGTCAGGGACCGTGCTGTGGCTGCTCGGGGAGGGGCTGCAATTCGCAAGCGTGGTGGCGCTGACGGTGTCGTTCGGCCTCGGTCTCAGCGCGACCATTCACTTCCTCAACCGCCTGAGGCTCGAAAGCAAGCCCGGCGTCAGTTCGGCGCTCGCCGTGGAGCGCGCCACAGTGCTGGTCGGCCCGGCGCTGATTCTGACGACAGTGGTTTTGGCCTGCGGCCTGGTGGTGACGGTGTTTTCCGACCTGCCGTCGCTGCGCCTGTTCGGCTGGCTCAGCGCCTTCTCGATGGTCGCAGCGCTGGTTGCGGACCTCTTCATCCTGCGGCCGACCGCGATGTTCCTGATCAATTTGTCGGAAAAGCTTCGCGGCACGACGGGTCAGGCCAGGCCTGCGGATTAGTCGTTAGTGGTTCTCCCGGCGATGTGCGAAGCGTCGTCCGGAGGCGCCATCATGAAACCGCCGAATTGCAAATGCGCTTAGCGTCTCGACGACTCGTTAGCCCCTCGTCATCGTGATGGTGACGCCGCGGATCTCGCCCTTCGAATCGATCTGGACGGTCTGCTTGGCGCCATTGCTCCGCAGGTTCAGATTGGCGGCAAATCCGGACGCCTCGACGAACACCTCGATCTGCCCGCCGCCGGCGGTGCCCTGCAGATTGCCGAAAATATTGCGGCTTCGTTCACTCCAGTTGCCGGAGATGCGCTCGCCCTGGCTCGTCACATCACTGGAGAGGTCGAACTTGTAGCTGTCGCTGGCGCAATGCAGGTGCTGCTTCAGGCCAAGCCCAGTGGCGTTGACTTTGTAATCGGCCTTGCAGCGGATGTGCTCGGTCGTTCCGTTGGAAAGCGCAACCGTGCCCGAGCCGCTCCACGATCCGTCGAAACCGGCAAACGGCCCCGACGACTGGGCGTAGCTTGCCGAGACCGAGACCATGAGCGCCGCGCCAATGGCGGCAACCTTGATCGCCCGACCGAACAAGCTGGAACCAAACAGTTTCATCGTGATTTTCCCATTAAAATCGACGTTCTTTGGAAAGACACGTCTCGAAGATTTAGTGTGCCTGCAGCATGTCGGGTTCAAACGACACGCCGCCCCGGCCATCGCCGCCGCACGCACCGCATTGTCGCCCAGCGGAATCAAAAATGCATCTGATATCGCTGCGCTGCGGCAGTAAGCATCAGCTTGCGGCCGCGTTGCTCTGCAGCAGCTAATTGTGCACAAAGCTTGGCAACGAAAAATCCTTTACATATCAAAAGTTTACGCGAGGGTTTACGGCGCCGCAAATTTAGCCGCATTTTGCGGCGCTTGTCCTTTGCACATTGCTGCGGTACGCGGCGCCTGCAATCCCAACAAATCCCTCCCGGCCATGCCGAAGCGCTATTCAGGGACAGGATTTTCTGCTGTCGAAAATAAAGGAATACGATGCGTAAATTTCCCTTGGCGATCTTGGCCCTCTCCCTGTTCTCGATCCTGGTTTGCTCCGACGCCTTCGCCCAGCAGCAGCGCAGCGGCACGCCGGACGAGCAAAAGGCTTGCGCCCGCGACGTGCAGCGCCACTGCCGGGCGGTGATCGATCAGGGCGACTTCACCATCCTCGCCTGCCTGCAACAGAATCGCCCCAAGATCAGCACAGCCTGCGATCAGGTGCTGAAAAACCACGGGCAATAAGCGCGTTTTCGCGTCCAATTCTGCCTCGAAAGCCCTCGTGGCCGGCGTGAGAGCCGGCCTACGGGCGCTGCCGAGCGAGCCCATAAGCATTGGTTTTGGCGGCGTATTCCCCTATATGGGGCACGCGATCACTCGCATGCGACCAATTATCGGCGCGTGCGCCATGCCAGGATGAATGTAGCCAGTTCCCGATGACCAGCGCGAGCGAACTGCGATCCGGAAAAACCCACCGCGACGAGAATTTTCCGGTCGCGTCGTGGATCATCCACCCGCGTCATCGGGCGCTGATCCTCGCTTTTTACAATTTCGTCCGTACCGCAGACGACATTGCCGATCATGCGACGCTCGCGGCTGAGGAGAAGCTCAGGCTTCTCGATTTGCTTGAGGCGGAACTATTGGGCAAGGGCGACACCCAACCGGAGGCCGTCAATCTGCGCCGCGCGCTGGCCGCGCGCGCGATGCCACCACGCCACGCGCTTGATGTGCTGGTCGCGTTCCGGATGGACGTCACCAAACTTCGTTACGAGAACTGGGACGATGTGATCCACTATTGCCGCTACTCGGCGATGCCGGTCGGCCGCTTCATGCTCGACGTTCATGGCGAGAGCACCTCGACCTGGGCGGCGTCGGACGCGCTTTGTGCCGGCCTGCAGATCAACAATCATCTGCAGGACTGCGCCAAGGACTACAAGAATCTCAACCGCGTCTATCTCCCGCGCGACGCACTGGCCGCTTCCGGCGCGTCCGCCGAGATGCTGGCCGAGGCGAAGTCGCCGGTGCCGCTAAAGCAATGCCTGCATGGGCTGGCGGTACGGACCGAGACGCTGCTCAATGAAAGCAAATCGTTGAGCGCGGAGGTGAAGGATTTCCGGCTCGGGCTCGAGATTGCCGTGATCCAGTCCTTTGCCGACAAGATCGTCAATATGCTGAAGGTGTGCGATCCGCTCAGCGAGAGGGTTCACCTGAGCCCGCTCGAACTGCTCGCCCACAGCGTCAGTGGCGTGGCAGGCGAGATGGCCCGCCGCGCGGTGGGCCGCCGGCCCGTCTCCAAACCGGCGGCAGGCGCATGACGCTCCAGATGGCGGCGGCCAACGCGGATTACGGTACCACGGCGTCCGGCAGCTCGTTCTATGCGGCGATGCGCATTCTGCCGCGCGCGCAGCGCGAGGCGATGTTCCAGATCTACAGTTTTTGCCGGCAGGTCGACGACATCGCCGATTCCGATGGCCCGCGGCCCGAACGGCTGGCTGCGCTTCAGCAATGGCGGGACGATATCGACGCGCTCTATCGCGGCCATCCGCCCGAGCGCTTGCGAGACTACGCCGCTTCCGTCAAAACCTTCGGTCTCAAGCGCGAGGATTTTTTGGCCATCATCGACGGCATGGAGATGGACGTGCCGCAGGACATCCGCGCGCCGGATCTTGCGACGCTCGATCTGTATTGCGACCGGGTGGCGAGCGCGGTCGGACGGCTGTCGGTGCGGGTGTTCGGTCTCCCCGAAGACGACGGCATCTTGCTCGCGCATCATCTCGGCCGCGCGCTGCAACTGACCATCTTCTTGCGCGACATCGCTGAAGACGCCGGCCTCGGCCGGCTTTGTCTGCCGCGCGAGAGC
>JBJMTR010000255.1:0-6301 GCA_045811565.1 Bradyrhizobium sp. | reverse complement strand
TCCAGGCCACCAGCGAGAAAGAGCGCTGGAAGGATATGGAAATACGCTGAGTTGCTGCGGGGGCGCGGAGGCATCGCATGACAATCCGCCGCCGGGAGTTTTTGACGCTCGCGGGCGCCGCTGCCCTTTCGGGTAGCCTGCCGGGTCTGACGCACGGCGCCGACAGTATCAGCGTCTACGATCTCGACCGGTTCGGCAATGCGCGCATCCTGCACACCACGGACACCCACGCGCAGCTCAAGCCGGTCTATTTCCGCGAGCCCAGTGTCAATCTCGGCGTCGGCGCGATCGCCGGCAAGCCGCCGCACCTGGTCGGGAAAGCGTTTCTCGAACGCTTCGGCATCCGTCCCGACAGCGCCGACGCCTATGCTTTCACCTGCATCGAATTCGAGAAAGCGGCGGTTCGATTCGGCAAGCTCGGCGGCTTTGCGCATCTGAAGACGCTGGTCGATCGCCTGCGCGGCGATGTCGGCCCCGGCCGCTCGCTGCTGCTCGACGGCGGCGATCTCTGGCAGGGCAGCGGGCTCGCCAACGCCATGCACGGCGCTGACATGGTCGAGGCCGCCAATTTGCTCGGCGTCGAGGCGATGACCGGCCATTGGGAGTTCACATACGGCGAGAAGGCGCTGCGCGAGAATCTTGCGCGCTTCAAGGGTGAGTTTTTGGCGCAGAACGTCTTCCTCACCGAGGAGGCCGCCTTCAACGATGCAACAGCCTTCGATCCCGCCTCCGGCCGAGTGTTCAAGCCGTCGGTCATCAAGGAGATCGGCGGCTACCGCATCGCCGTGATCGGCCAGGCGTTTCCCTATGTGCCGATCGCGCATCCCAAGCGCTTCACGCCGGACTGGAAGTTCGGCATCCGCGATGAGGAATTGCAAAAGCTGATCGATGTGCATCGCGGCAACGACAAGGTCGATGCGGTCGTGCTGCTGTCGCATAACGGCATGGACGTCGATCTCAAGCTTGCCAGCCGCGTCTCCGGCATCGACGTCATTCTCGGCGGCCATACCCATGATGCCGTCCCGCAACCCGTCGCGGTCACCAATGCGGGCGGCGTCACGCTCGTCACCAATGCCGGCTCGAACGGAAAATTTCTGGCCGTGCTCGACCTCGAGCTCGCCAAGGGCCGCGTCAGCAACGCGCGTTACCGGCTGTTCCCGGTGTTCTCGGAATTGCTGAAGCCGGATCCGGCGATGCAGGCGCTGATCGACAAGATGGGCGAGCCGTATGCGGCGTCGTGGCGCGACAAGATCGCGACCGCCGACCATTTGCTCTATCGCCGCGGCAACTTTAGCGGCACCGTGGATCAGTTGATCTGCGACGCGCTGCGCGATGAGCTCAACGCCGAGATCGCGCTGTCGCCGGGATTTCGTTGGGGCCTCACCGCGCTGGCGGGCCAGCCACTGACCATGGAAGACCTGCTGTCGGAAACCGCGATCACCTATCCGGAAACCTACCTCCAGAGCATGACCGGCAGCCAGATCAAGGACGTGCTCGAGGACATCTGCGACAATCTCTTCAATGCCGATCCCTATTACCAGCAGGGCGGCGACATGGTCCGCGTCGGCGGCCTGTCCTATGCCTGCACGCCCGCCGAAGCGGTGGGCAAGCGGATTTCCGAATTGAGGCTCGACAACGGTCGTCCGCTCGAGGCCCGCAAGCGCTATAAGGTCGCTGGGTGGGCATCGGTCAACGAGCAAGGCGGCAAGGCGGTATGGGAGGTCTTGGCCAACCATTTGCGTTCGGGCAAGCCGCCGAACCGGCGACCGCCCGGCGTCACGCTGCGAGGTGTCGAGGACAATCCAGGCATCACGGGGCTGGGATGACAGGTCTTTTTACGATGATCCGCGCCGGTATCGCGGTGCTGCTGATGATCACGGCCGCGCCGATGGCCAGCGCGCAGCAGGCGCCGCTGCAGGACAAGCCATTTGCCGAGCACAAAATCGTGCTGCAGCTCTCTGACAATGATTCGCGAAAGCAGGGTCTTGTGATCAGCGTCGCCAACAATCTCCTGAAATTCTACGACCCCGACAAGGTGGCCGTCGAGATCGTGACGTTCGGCCCAGGCATCGATCTGCTGCGTCTGGACAACCCCAACCGCAAGCTGGTCGAAAGCCTGGTCGCGCAGGGTGCGCGCGTCGATATCTGCGTCAATACCGTTGACACGATCGAGCGCGATACCGGCAAACGGCCGGAATACATCCCCGCCGCGACGCCGGTTCAGGTCGGCGTCGCCCAAATCCTGTTGCTCACCGAAAACGGCTATACATTGGTGAGGCCCTGACGCCCCAAAGCGAGTTATTTTTCACTCTCTGTCGTCCCGGCCCTAATGTGATAGAGTGGCAATCAATTTTCGGCAGCACCGGCCATGATTTTTCGTCAGCTCTTCGACAGCGTTTCCGGGACCTATAGCTACCTGCTGGCCAGCCGCGCCGGCGGCGAGGCGCTGATCCTGGATCCCGTGCTGGAAAAGGCCGACCGCTATTGTCAGCTGCTGCGCGAGCTTGATCTCAGGCTGGTCAAGGCCGTCGATACGCACTTGCATGCCGACCACATTACCGGCCTCGGCGAGTTGCGCGACCGCACCCAGTGCATCACCATCATGGGCGAGCAGAGCAAGGCCGACGTGGTGTCGATGCGCGTCTCCGACGGCGACAAGGTGATGATCGAGGGCTTGAGCCTCGACGTCATGTACACGCCGGGCCATACCGACGACTCCTACAGCTATATGATGGGCGACCGTGTCTTTACCGGCGACACGCTTTTGATCCGTGGCACCGGCCGCACCGATTTCCAGAACGGCAGCGCGCGCGCGCAATATGAATCGATCTTCGACCGGCTCTTGAAGCTGCCCGACGAGACGATGGTGTTCCCGGCCCACGACTACAAGGGCGACACTGTTTCCACCATCGGCGAGGAGAAGCGCTATAATCCGCGGCTACAGGTGCGCTCCGTCGACGAGTATGTCGAGCTGATGAATAACCTCAAGCTGCCAAATCCGAAGCTGATGGATGTCGTGCTGCCTGCCAACATGCATGTCGGCCTGCATCAGGAGGACCTTGCAAAGCAGGGGCTGGCGCTGAGCGCCCGCGAGGCCATCAACAGCCTCGGACGCCCCGACATCCTGCTGGTCGATCTTCGCGAAAACAGCGAACGCGGCAAGCATGGCACGATTTCCGGCGCACTGCATGCGCCCTACCCCGGCATCTGCGAAAGCCTGCAGCCGGGCGGCATGCTGCGCGAAGTGGCGGCGGCCACCGGACGCCGCGTGGTGTTCTTCTGCGCCTTCGGCGAGCGCTCGGCGATGGCGGTGGCCGCCGCCAAGAATGCCGGCCTGGCCAACACCGCCCATATCGAAGGCGGCTTGGATGCCTGGAAGAAAGCCGGCGGGCCGGTTACCGGCTAAAGCTCGAACCTCATCCTAAGCCTGTTTAGGTCTACCGGCTGACCCGCTTCAATTCGCTAACCAGCACATCCAGCGCTTCCGCGAGCATCACACCGCCGCACACGGTCAGCCGTTCCGGAACGACGATGCGTTTTGCCGGGGGGTAAAAGTGCTCCAGCGCGGGATGCAACAGAAAGGCGCGACCATCATCCTCGGCGCGGTCGCCGGCTTCCGATACCAGGATGAAATCCGGTTTCAGGTTGACGATCGCCTCCAGTGAGGCGAACCCACCGGAACCGACGCCGAGATCGCCGGCCGGGTTGAGCAGTCCGGTTTCGGTCAGGAGCGAGCTGACGAGGCTGTCGCCGCCGGGTACATAGCCTCGGCGCGACAAAGGCAACACGCGATAATGCTTGTTCGTCACGGCCTGACGGGCACGCGCGCTGGCGGAATCGAGCCGGGCGATTTCGACGCGCGCGCGATCTGGATGCTGCACGACTTCACCCATCTCACGGATCTGGTCCTTCACCTCATCGAGCGTGCGCGGCACGGTGAACTCAATGACGTGCAATCCCTTCGCCTTCAGAAGCTCGCGTGTCGAGCGCTTGTCGAACAGGCTGGCGACGACGATGTCGGGCTTGAGCACCAGCACGTCTTCCGCCCCGCCCGACAGGACCGGATAACGGCGCGCATCGCCGGCCGCCCAGGATTGCCAGGCATCGCGGGAGAACCGGCTGAGTCCGAGGATTTGCGCAGGGTCGGCCAGCGTCAGCAGCAACTGATCGCTGCAGACATTCATCGACACGATGCGCGGCCCCGTCGCAAACGAGGCGTCGGCCGAGAACGCGAAGGCTACGATGGTCAACACAAACCGAAACCGCCAATGCATCAGATTTCCGCCCAGGGCACGATCACCGCCTCGCGCTGATATTCGGCGCGGTAGGCGCTGATCCGGAACACATTTGCCATCACCTGCTCGGACAGGGCCTGCGGCGGCGCGCCCTGCGACGCCAGCCGACCTTCCGCGAGCACCAGCGCGTGATCGGCAAACCGCGCGGCGAGCCCGAGATCATGGGTCACCACGATGACCAGCACACCCTTGTCGGCGGCCGCGCGCAGGCCCTTCATGACGTCGATCTGGTGACGCGGATCGAGCGAGGCGGTCGGCTCGTCCGCCAGGATGATCGGCGCTTCCACCGCGAGCACCCGTGCCAGCGCGACACGGCTGCGTTCGCCGCCCGACAATTCGGTGACGCGGCGCTCGGCAAATTCCATCACATCGACCGCCTGCATCGCGCGCAGCACGGCCTCGGCATCGCGCGGCGGCAACCGCGCCGGATCGGTCGCGCCATGCGGATAGCGGCCTAGCGCGACGATATCGCGCGCCGGCAACGGCCAGTGGACCATGTGCCCCTGCGGCAGATAGGCAAAGCGTTTTGCCCTCTCGCGCAGCGGCAGCGAAGAGAGCGCTTCGCCACCGACATGGATAGGTCCATCGGAAGGGATCAATCCCGCCAGCGCCCGCAGCAGCGTGGTCTTGCCGGCGCCATTGGGCCCGACCAGCGCGACCAAATGCCCCGACGATAGGGACAGCGAGATGTCGTGGAGCACGCGGCGGCCGGCCAGCACGGCGTTGAGATTTTGCGCCACGAGAGCCGTCATGCGACGCCTCCGCCAAGCGCGCGGCGTTCGCGCAGGATCAGATAAAGGAAGAATGGCACGCCGATGATCGAGGTCAACACGCCGACCTTGATGTCGCTGGTCGAGGGGATGATCCGCACCGCGATGTCGGCTGACAGCAGCAGCGCCGAGCCGGCGAGTGCGCTCGGCATCAGTAGCCGCGCCGGATCATGACCGATCAGGGGCCGCATCAAATGCGGCGCGACCAGGCCGATGAAGCCGATCGTGCCGGTGACCGCGACCGCGCCGCCGACACCGAGCGCGACGCCGAGGATCACAAAGAGCCTCAAACGGCCGACATCGACGCCGAGGCTCTGCGCGGTCTCCTCGCCAAGGCTAAGCGCGCGAAACGCGCTACGCTGGCTGAGCAGGATGACCGCGCCCGCGACGACGAACGGCAGCGCCAGCGTGACATGCTGAAAGCTGCGATCCTCCAGCGAACCGAGCAGCCAGAACGCGATTTCGAGCACGACGAAGGGATTGCTGGAGAGGTTCATCACCAGGGCCGTTGCCGCCCCCGCAAGGCTTGAGATCGCAAGCCCGGCCAGAATAAGAATCAGCAGCCCGGCATTGCGGCCGGCGATCGTCAGCAGCACGAACACCGAACCAAAGGCGGCTATGATCGCCGCGACCGGCAGCGCATAGGATCGCACATCGGCAAGTCCCAGCGCGATCACCAGCACCGCGCCGAACGCGGCCGATTGCGGCGCGCCAAACAGCGATGGCGAGGCCAGGGGATTGCGCAGCAGGCCCTGCAGCGCCGCACCGGACAGTCCGAGAATCGCCCCGATCGCCAACCCCAATATCGTGCGCGGCAATCGGATTTCCCGCACGATCACCTGCGACACATCGCTGCCGCCGCCGAACAAGGCCTCGATAACCGTCAGCGGTGACATCCGCACCGGGCCGATCCCGAGCGAGATCAGCACCAGCAGCACCACAAGCGCGACCAGCCCTACCGTCGCGCTGATGCGCCGGCGGGCGGCGATGTCGGCCGCTATCGTGATGTTCGAAACGCTCATCGCGGCCATGCTCATACAGGGATTGAGGTGGCATACAAGCGACGCGCGAACAAAAGCGTACCCTCGGGGGCGGTCCGGCCTGTCCGGGATTGACTCTCGGTCCGGCGATATCCTAGATGTGCGCGACGGTTCCCGTTTTGGGGATCAAAAGGGAATGCGGTGCGGGGAAACTTCCCCAATGCCGCGGCTGCCCCCGCAACTGTATGCGGTGAAT
>JBJMTR010000254.1:0-4945 GCA_045811565.1 Bradyrhizobium sp. | reverse complement strand
GCGCTTGCGGTCACGATCGGTTCGTGGGTGCTGGATTTCACGGTCGCCGGCCATCCTGGCCTGCTTGCCTGGCTCGCAAGCCTGTCCCTCACCGAGACGCTGCGGACGTTCGAGCAGGGGCTGCTTTCGGGTGGACTTGTGCTGGGTGTTGTCGCGGCGATTTGCGGTCTCACCACGCTCGCCAGCGTCTGGTTGCCGCCGGGAGTCCCGGTCCGCGGCAAGTTTATTCGCTCGGTGCCGTGCGTGCTTGCAACCATCATGACGCTTGCCGTTGCAACGCAGGTCAGGTCATCGATGGACGTCACGGAAGACAGGCGAAATTCCTTTCCTGTCGCCGATCAGAGGCTCCTTGCGACGCTAAAGCTCCCCTTGCTCATCACGGTGCATCTCGCGCCCGAAGACCCGCGCTATGTCGATCTGCAGCGCAATATCTTTGCGAAGCTCGATCGCGCAATGCCACGGGTCTCCGTTGCCCTCGCCGGCGGGCGGCAAACTCTCGCGGGCAACGCGGCTGACGATGCCTACGGTGAAGTTGAATACACCTATGGGGCCCGATCGGACATCAGCCGCTCGACCAGCCCGCGCGAGATACTGCCGCTGCTGTATGGTCTCGCTGGAGTCTCACCGCCCGCGCCGGCGCCGGGACCCGAATATCCCGGCTATCCGCTGGTCGCCACATCAAATCTGGCGCTGCTCTGGTTCCTCGGCGGGCTCCCGCTACTGATTGTGCTCGGCTGGTGGTGGAGCCGCCGCTCGCCCGTCATTCCCGGCTCCTCGATAAAGGAGGTCAATTATGAAAAACAGCACCACTAGAGCAGTGATAATCCTGGCAGCTGGCCTCGCCGCATTGGCTCTACCATGTCTCGCAGCGCAGCCGCTGAAGATCAATTTTTCCGACGAAACTGTCGGTGCGGAGCCGAAATCTCTTGTGCCCGTCGTCGGCATCTGGCGGATTGAGAACGAGGCAGGGAAAAAGGTGCTTGCGGTCGATGGCCGGCAATGGAAGGAGGGGCAATCCTCCGCCGACATTGCCGATAAGGCACGCGCGCTCTACGGCGAACGCTACGCGGAATTTCTCGATCGCGTTCAGGCCTATGCCTACTTTCCCTATGTGGTCGCGCCAAACGTCCCAAATTTCACCGACGGCGAGATCTCGGTCCGTTTCGAGGGGTTGTCCGGCCGCATCGATCAAGGGGCCGGAATATTGTTCAACCTCAAGCCGAACGGTGATTATCTGACCATTCGGGCCAACTGTCTTGAAAACAACTTTGTGCTTTGGAAGTTCGAAAAGGGCAAGCGCTCTTCGGTCAAATGGATCCGAAACACACCGACGGCGACGCACCAATGGCACGAGCTCAAGGTTCGTATCGCCGGCACCAAGGTCGAGGGCTATCTCGACGGAAAGCTCTATCTTGAGCACAGGCTTTCGGAGCCGGTCTCGGGCCGTATCGGCCTATGGTCGAAGGCCGACAGTCACATGTATTTCGCTGACTACGCTGTTACTCCGCCCAACTGACCTGACGACAGAGACGAGCAAATCCGGCAACGTCGAAGGAGCGATTCATGCGTTCCGTAGGGCCGACCTCGCCGAACGGACTTTTTCGAAATCTTGCAAGGCGGCTTGGCCGCTCCACCGAAGCGGCCAAGCCATTCATTCCCTTGCACTACTTCTTGACGGCGAACACCCAGACGACGCCGCCTTGGGGAACGTTGTTCTCGATACCAAGGGTTTTGTCGGTCGCGAGTGCGTCCTGGATGCGCTGGGCATCGACGCCCCAGCCCGACTGCACGGCGATATACTGCGTGCCATCCACCTCGTAGGCAACCGGCATCCCCATGATGCCGGAGTTGGTCTTCTGCTCCCAAAGCACCTCACCCGACTTGGCATCGAAGATCCGGAACATCCGGTCGTTGGTGCCGCCTGCCAGGATGAGATCACCCGCGGTGGCCGTCACTGAGCCGAACAGGTGCGATTTCGGGAAAGTGTGCGACCAGACCTTCTTGCCGGTCGCGGGATCCCACGCCTGCAGTTCGCCGTAATGAGTGGCGCCGGGCCGCACCGTCAGCCCGATATCTTCCGGCTTGGTACCAAGCCAGAGCTGGCCGGCTACGAGCGGCACCTTCTCGCCGGTAAAACCGCCGCAGAAGTTCTCGTTGGCGGGCACGTAAACCAGCTTGGTTTTCTGGCTATAGGCTGCCGACGGCCAATCCTTGCCGCCCCACAGGGACGGACAGAATTCGACCCGTTTGCCGGCGACCGGTTTGTGCGCGGGATCGACGATCGGCTTGCCGGTCTCCCGCTCGATGCCTTTCCACACATCGGTATGAACGAAGGGCCAGCCGGCGACGTAGTTGATCCGGTCCGGCTTCGCCTCCAGAACCCACATGATCGCGTCACGTCCGGGATGAATAAGACCTTTGAACGGACGGCCCTCCCTTTCCAGGTTGACCAGGA
Organism: Bradyrhizobium sp.; assembly: GCA_045811565.1. Taxonomy (GTDB): domain Bacteria; phylum Pseudomonadota; class Alphaproteobacteria; order Rhizobiales; family Xanthobacteraceae; genus Bradyrhizobium. The sequence goes on along the minus strand of JBJMTR010000254.1, from coordinate 2,490 downwards.
TCGGCGCTTCCACCTCGTCCCAATCCCAGGAATCGTTTTGATGATACTGGAAGTGGGTTTTGATCTTGCCGGTATCGGGATCAAGCGCCAGCACGGAGCTGGTGTAGAGATTGTCGCCGGGGTGAGTGTCGCCCGGCCATGGTGCGGCGTTGCCAACGCCCCAATAGATAGTCTTGGTGTCCTTGTCGTAATTGCCGGTCATCCAGGCTGATCCGCCGCCCGTCTTCCAGTCGTCACCAGTCCAGGTGTCATGGCCCGGCTCACCCGGGCCGGGAATGGTGAAGGTGCGCCACAGTTCCTTGCCGTCATTGGCATCGAACGCCACGACATAGCCGCGCACGCCGAATTCGCCGCCGGAACCGCCGACGATGACCTTGCCGTCGATCACCAATGGCATCAGGGTCAGGTACTGACCCTTCTTGTAGTCCTGGACCTTCGAATCCCAGACGACCTTGCCGGTCTTGGCATCGAGCGCGACGACATGATCGTCCGTCGTGGCAAGATAGAGCTTGTCCTGCCACAGCCCGACGCCGCGGCTGGTCGGATGCAACTGGAAGAGATCGTCGGGAAGCTGCCGCTTGTACCGCCAGTACTCATCGCCGGTCTTGGCGTTGAGGGCGATCACCTGCCCCATCGGGGTCGCGATGAACATCACCCCGTTGTTGACGATCGGCGGAGCTTCGTGTCCTTCGATTACGCCGGTGGAGAAGGTCCACGCCGGCGTCAGGTTCTTGACGTTAGAGGCATTGATCTGGTCGAGCGGGCTATAACCCTGGCCGTCATAGGTCCGGCGGTACAGCATCCAGTTGCCGGGTTCGGGATTTTCGAGACGAGCTGATGTCACCGGACTGTAGTTCTCGATCGGACCGGCGCCGGCGGCGGCTGAGACAAGGCACGTTAACGCGACAACGCTCGACAATAACCATTGCTTCCTGGTCATGGACGTCACTCCCCTGTTTGATTTTTCTTTGAGCCACTTTGTGGTCTTGCAGCAATTCAATCCGACGATGCGACCGTCACCCTCCTGGCTGGCTACCTACCTTTCCGACAAACTTGTCAGCTACCACAAGCGAACCATCCGACAGCGCCAGTGGAAGCGCCGCCAGACGCCGCTGGGCCGGGCCGAATATGAATTGCGCGCTTTGACGAGGGTCGAATTCAGAATTGTGACAAAAACATTTCAGAACCTCTTTGTCGCCCGCTGCTCCCTTCACCCAGCCGGTAACCGGACATGCGGCGTGCGTACAAATCGCGGAATAGGCGACGATCCCGTCAGCCGAGCGGCCACGTGTGTCATCATCGAGTTCCGCCGGATCGAGCCTGATGACCAAAACCTCGTTCAACCGCGAGCCGTCGCGGATTACTGAGCTTTTCGGGTCCTTTGGCCAGGCGCGCACCGGCGGGCCACCGAGCATGAGATTTTCCGGCTTGATCACCTCGCCCTTGTGTTCGCCTTCGGAGACGACAAGAAGGTCGGCTTTCTGGGGCCGCGCGTCCTTGCCGGGCTGATCCTCCTCCGCAGCCGCAGATCCGGATGCAGCCGCGAGGCACGCGCCCGTAGCGATAGCTGTCGATATGAATGTACGCCGCGTCGGATCTGAAGATGGGTGCATTGCACACTCTCCTGCCGTACCAAAACTCTCGGCTGAATTGGTAGCGATGTAATCGTTGTCCGACATGACGCAATGTTGAATGGTCGACTTCGCCGAAAAAAAGGCGGCGGCGAGTTTTGTTGCGCTACTTTGTTGTGCAACGTCGAAAAGCCGCCGATAAGCTCGCGCCTTGCTGCACGTTGCATATGGGCGATGCGAGCCTCCCGGCGTGCGCCTTTCAAATTTTGTGCGGCGCGCTATTGCCGCGCATCGGGATTGGACTGGCGTATGCGTGACCGGTCGGCTCGTTCTCCGATCACCTCATATTCATTTTCATTTTGCGCAATAGATAGCGAAACTGTTTAGCGCGCACTTGGTACGGGAGCGGACCTTTCGACGCGCTCTCAGCCAAGATACCGGTTGAAGCGTCGCCGGACTGAGTAAGCACCGCTGACCAACTCGCCAAAAAAGGCGGACGGCCCAGCTTTCGCCAAATACAAGGAAAACTATGCACTGCCGAAAGGCGCCGCGACCTCTCGTCGTATCGAGAGATACGTCCGTCTCACCGGGCGGACCAATAAACAAATTAAGAAACAGGAGCATGGCCCTCACACAAAATTTTAGCCGGATCGTGCGGTGCCACTTCTGCCTCTGAGCATGGTCGCTCGTGAGGCGATGAGAGGCGTGAAGAGCAGGAAGACCTAGGGGAAACGACGTCGGGCGATCAGGAAATATGTTCTCGCTCGCGTCGAAGGATGTAACAGCTTATCAAGAGCGAGGAACGATCATGATCAAGGTAAAAATAAACGGCCAGGAACAGAATTGGGATGGCGACCCGGATCTCCCACTGCTCTGGTTTCTCCGCGATGAAGTCGGGTTGACAGGTACCAAATTTGGC
>JBJMTR010000253.1:0-2509 GCA_045811565.1 Bradyrhizobium sp. | reverse complement strand
ATCCAGGAGCACGTCGTTGATGACCTGCTCCTTGGTCATGTTGCGCGCCTTCATGGTCTCTGGGATCTGGTGCTCGACGAGCGGCGTCCAGACATAGCCGGGGCTGATGCAGTTGCAGGTGATCTTGAAGGTCGCAAGCTCCAGCGCCACGGTCTTGGTGAGGCCGGCGATGCCGTGCTTGGCCGACACGTAGGCCGACTTGAACGGCGAGGCGACCAGCGAATGCGCCGAGGCCGTGTTGACGATCCGGCCCCAACCGCGCTTCTTCATGCCGGGCACGGCGGCGCGGATGGCGTAAAACGCCGACGACAGGTTGATCGCGATGATCGCTTCCCATTTCTCGGGCGGAAATTCCTCGATTGGCGACACGAACTGGATACCGGCATTGTTGACGAGGATATCGACCGAGCCAAATGTCTTCTCGCCGAGCGCGACCATTTCGGCGATCTCGGCAGGCTTGGTCATATCGGCCGGCGAATGCACCGCCTTGACCCTGAAATCGGTCTCGATGCCGGAGCGCTCTTTTTCGATATCGGCCGGCACGCCCATGCCATTGAGAACGATGTTTGCGCCGGCGCCGGCAAAGGCGCGCGCATATGCCAGTCCGATGCCGCTGGTCGAGCCGGTCACCACTGCGGTCTTGCCTGTCAAAGTACCCATGTTTCTTCACTCCTTCTTGGCTTCAGGGGCGTAACCGCTTTCCCCAGTGAGATCGTAAGTCACCATGGTTTCACCGGACTGCGGGCGTTGTAACCATTCCTTGTGACGCATCGACAAGTGAACGTCGCGCACGCCCGCGCCCCAATGTTCGACCATGGCAACATGCGAGAAGTCGTAGTCCTTGGAAGAGCTCTCGTAGTTCTTGCTCTTGTAGATCAGGTGCACCACCGTGACGGTGTTCTCCCTGGAGGCCTGGCGCAGGAATTCCACTGACGGATCGCTCTTCAGATACTCCGGCAACTTGCCGATCAGATCGCGCACCGCCATGCGGGCGTTGTGGATCTGCTTGTTCTTGTCGGTATTCAGGCGGGTGCGGCTGGAAAAGCGGATATCCTTTTCGCGCTCGGCGGCCTCGAGCAGCGACATCGGCAACGGGCCGCGCGCGCTGAACAGGTCGATCTGGAAGATCAGGAGATCGCGGTCGATCCCCGCATCGAGCACGAAATCAAGCGGCGTGTTCGAGGCGATGCCGCCGTCCCAGTAATGCTCGCCATCGACGACAATGGAAGGAAAGCCCGGCGGCAGCGCGCCGGATGCCATGACGTGCTCCGGCCCGATCTTCTTGCCGATTTTCTTGAATTCATAACTGTCGAAATACTTGAGATTGCCCGAGGTGACGCCGACCGCGCCGACGCTGAGCCGGGTCTTCAGATCGTTGATGCGGTCGAAATCGACCAGACGCTCCAGCGTCTTCTTCAGCGGTGCGGTGTCATAATAGCTCTGCGATTGCGGACTGCCGGGCGGCCAAAGCGGCGCGGGCGGAAGGCGCGGCGTAAAGAAGCCGGGGACGCCGAAAGTGGCGATCAAAGCGGCGCTGGTCTCGTTGAACAGCGAGCGCGCGCGGTCGCCCGGCGTAACGGGATTCCAGGACACCGGAGATGACACCATCTCCCAGAATTCCTTCAGGCGATCCACGCGTTTTTCGGCGGAATTGCCGGCGATGATCGCGGCATTGATGGCGCCGATCGAGGTGCCGGCAATCCACTCCGGCTCGAATCCGTGATGACAAAGCGCCTGAAACGCGCCAGCCTGATAGGAGCCGAGCGCGCCGCCGCCCTGCAGCACCAGGACGCGTTGCGCGTTCGCGGGCGTCGTTGCGGGCGCGGTGTCGGAACTATCCATCGGGACCGTCGATCAGAGGGCGATAGCAATCGCACCGTGGCGGCAGTTCGCGACCGCGTCAATCCGCGAGATGAGAGAGATCATCACGTGCAGTTTAGGTTGATGCAAGAATCAGCGTCCAGAACACCTTGTATTTGGTGTTTGGAGCATAACTCGCTGCGATGCCCAATTTTGTGACACCGTTCTTGAGCATATTGGCCCGGTGCGGGGGCGAATCGCGCCAGCCGGAAAACGCCTCCGCCAGCGTGTGATATCCGGCCGAGATATTTTCGACAGCCAGGGTAGCTGGATAACCCGAGGCCCCCAGCCGCTTCTCCAGCGGCGCCTTCGCGTCGTGGTCCATCTTGTTGCGGCTGGCCATAGCCTGGGACTGCTGCTCAGCGAGCTTTATCAGATCGGCATCGAGCACCACGGCGCCGAGACCATTGTTCTGGCGGTATTGCGAGATCATGATCGCCGCTGTCGCCGGATCGAGCGTGGCGCCGGGCTGGGCCATGTCGACATACATGGCTGGCTGGTCCGGGATTTGAGTAACTGCGGCGCATCCGCCAAGCAGCAAAAGTCCGATAATGGCGACGATCGCCCGTTTCACTGAAAGAATCCCCCAAGGCTGGCCTGCCGTTGTTGCATACCAACCGTGGCTGAATGGTGAACGGCGGGGAATTTT
>JBJMTR010000252.1:0-3969 GCA_045811565.1 Bradyrhizobium sp. | reverse complement strand
TGCGAGGGACGCTACATGGGCGCTGCCGCGTGGGGCGACATCGATCGCGCGAGCAATCCCTATTATGCCCGGCTGCGCAACGTGCTGCAGTTCGGCCGCAACGGCGAAGTCTTGCTCAATCGTGCGATGGCCAACTGGTATTGCGATCCCTTCGATAACCCCTACAAATCAGCGCTGAGCGACATCCTCGGCGCTCCGCTCAAGCCGGATCAGCTTTGGAATCCCGACGCCGTGTTGCGCGTCGAAGACATCCATCACCGCCCCGACACCAAGGATCGCCTCGACAAGGCCGCCGCCACGCAGCTGGTGTTCGAGGACGCCATGATCCATGTGGTGGATCATCTCTTGCGCATGACGGGTGCGAACCGGCTGGTGCTCACCGGCGGCGTGGCGCTCAATGCCGTCGGCAATATGCGGCTGCTCGAGCATTTCGGTGAAGCGTGGTTTGCAAACGTTCAGCGGCGGAATGCGCGGCTGCATCTATGGGTGCCGCCGGTGCCCGGCGATCCTGGCGTCACCCTCGGCGCCGCCTGGTTATTTGCGCATCTCGCCGGCGCTTCGCGCGGCGCACCAATGACGCATGCGTTTTATTGCGGCTTGCCGCCAACCCGTGAAGGCATCGCGGCGGCATTGCGGGCCAGCGATATTGCCTCAGCAGAGATCGGCGATATCTCGGCGCCGCAAGGCCGCGAGGCCGCCGCCGACCTGATGGCGTTCATAGTCGCGCAAAACGGTGTGATCGCGCTGTTTCAGGGCGCGGCCGAGACCGGCCCGCGCGCGCTCGGCCATCGTTCGATCCTCGCCAATCCCTGCAATCCCGACGCGCGCCAACGGCTCAACGAACGCGTCAAGTACCGCGAAGCGATCAGGCCATTGGCGCCGATGGCGACGCTGGAAGCGGCGCGCGAATATTTCGAGCTGCTACCCGGCGCATCGGACGCTGATTACAACGCCTACAATTACATGGTGCTGACCGCCCGATCGAAGCCGCACGCGCGCGACAAGATCCCGGCGGTGATCCACGCCGACGGCACGGGCAGGATCCAGATTGTGCGCGCGGAGGACGATGCCCTCACCTATGAATATCTGAAGGCGCTCGGCCGCCGGATCGGTGTCGAGATGTCAATCAACACCTCCTTTAACGTCGCCGGTCCGATCGCGCAGACGCCGCAGCAGGCTGTCGAGACGCTACGCCGCTCCAAAGGGCTCGATGCCGTGCTGCTGGTAGCAAGTGACGGCGCGGTCTACGCGGCGTGGCACCGTGGCGAACGCGACAGCGGTCGGTTTACGGGCTGGCTTTCGCAATGGAAATCCAGTCACACGTAGCCTATCGCCAAACGATTTCAGCACGCGCGCGTCGATCAACAGCAGCGCGCCGGCGCCTATTTTGGCCGCGACACGATCTCGATCATCTTGGCTTCGTCGTCGTCCGGCGCGTAGGCCTTTGCCCGGTCATAGGCGCGGACCGCGGCGCGGCCCATGATGGGAGCATTGGGTAACAGGCTCTCGGCAAGCGCAACCGCATAGGCGGCATCCTTATGCCGGAGCGCCGCGGTAAAGGTCGCGCCGGCAAAATCCCGCGCGGCCATGCGCTTGGAATGACGGATCACCTGCGGGCTGGCGGCGACACCGGTCGCGATTGCCTCCAGCACCAGCTTAATATCGAGCCCGGCCTGCTCCGCGATCGCAAGGCCCTCGGCGATCCCGGCGATCTGGATCGCGCCCATCAGATTGTTGATGAGCTTGTAGACCGTGCCGGTGCCGACCGCGCCGAAGTGGCGGATGGTTGTAGATAGCGGCTCGAGAAATGGCCGTGCCTTTTCTAGATCGGGTGGCTCGGCGCCAACCAGCAGCGTCAATATTCCCGCAGCCGCCGCGTCCGGCAGACCGGTCACCGGGCAATCGATGTAGATAAGACCGCGTTCGCGCAGTTTGCGCGCCATATCGAGTGCGTGCTTATACGACACGGTGGAACATTCGATCGCGAGCGTGCCGGCTTTCATTGTGGCGGCGGCGCCGTCCTTGGTGAGCCACACCGCGCGCGACGCCGCGTCGTCGGCGACCATGGTCACGACGGCCTCGGCATCGATCGCCGCATCCTCCGGCGAGGTAGCCCATTGCGCGCCGCGGGCGATCAGATCCTCGGCCTTCGACTTGCTGCGATTCCACACCGTAACGGTGAACCCGGCATCGAGATAGCGGCCGGCCATGCCATGGCCCATCCGCCCCAAGCCGATGAAAGCTACCCTGGTCATGGATTAGTCCACATCCTCGACCGCGACGGGCTCGGTGCCGAAGGCGCGTTGCGCCAGTGTCGCCGCCATGAATTCATCGAGATCGCCGTCGAGCACGCCCTCTGTATCGGACGTCTGCACGCCGGTACGCAAATCCTTCACCATCTGATAGGGCTGCAGCACGTAGGAGCGGATCTGGTGGCCCCAGCCGATATCGGTCTTGGCGGCCTGATCGGCGGCGGCCTGCTCCTCGCGCTTCTTCAGTTCCATCTCGTAGAGCCGCGCGCGCAACATATCCCAGGCTTGCGCGCGGTTCTTGTGCTGCGAGCGGCCGGCCTGGCAGACCACCGCAATGCCGGTTGGGATATGAGTGAGCCGCACCGCCGATTCGGTTTTGTTGACGTGCTGGCCGCCGGCGCCGCCGGAACGCATCGTATCCGTGCGGACGTCGGATTCCTTGATGTCGATCTTGATGCTGTCATCAACGACGGGAAAGATCGCGACCGATGAGAACGAGGTGTGGCGTCGCGCATTGGAATCGAACGGCGATATCCGAACCAGCCGGTGCACGCCGGCCTCGGTCTTCAGCCAGCCATAGGCATTGTGGCCGCTGATCTGGATCGTGGCGGATTTGATGCCGGCCTCTTCGCCCTGGGACTCCTCGAGATACTCGACCTTGAAGCCGTGCTTTTCGGCCCAGCGCGTGTACATGCGCAAGAGCATCTCCGCCCAGTCCTGGCTTTCGGTGCCGCCCGCGCCGGCATGAACCTCGAGATACGAGTCGAACCGATCGGCCTCGCCTGAGAGCAGCGCTTCCAACTCGCGGCGGGCCACTTCTCTTTTCAGATCTTTGAGCGCCTTCTCGGCTTCCGCAACGACACCCTCATCGTTTTCCGCTTCGCCCAACTCGATCATCTCGACATTGTCCGAGAGCTCGCGCTCGACCTTGCCAATGCCGCTGAGCGCATCCTCTAGCGAGGTGCGCTCCTGCATCAGCTTCTGGGCCTTCTGGGGATCATTCCAGAGATTAGGATCTTCGGCGAGCTTGTTCAGCTCCGCGAGCCGGGCCGTCGATTTCTCGACGTCAAAGATGCCTCCTCAGCAGCCCGACCGACTGCTTGATCTCTTCAACTAAACGTTCGACTTCAGCGCGCATGATTTCTTTGATCTCAGATGCAGTGGTCGCGAGGGATGTAGCGGCGCGCGCCCTAAAGCGCAATCCGCGCAAGTCTCTTTCCAGCCAATTTGCCAGCTGATTTGGCGCGCTAATCCAGCTGATTTGGCGCGCTAATAGAGCCCGCCGGTTCCGGGGCGCATGATATTGCCTGCGTCAGGCGTCGTGCCCTGCGGTATGGGCATCCGCCCGTCGGCATCGGCGACGCCGATCACAGAGTAATTATCCGGCGGCGCAGTGCCCGGCTTGAAGGCCTCCAGAATGGTCCGGCCGCCCTCGCCGGGTCCTGCACGCATGCCGCTCTTGGAATCGACGCGAACCAGCTTTATGCCGGCCGGGACCTTGAACGGCGTCGCCGGCTTGTCGGCGAGCGCCAGCTTGAGGAAGTCACGCGCGATCGGCGCGGCGATATGGCCACCAGTCGCGCCACGGCCGAGATTACGCGGCTTGTCGTAGCCCATGTAGATGCCGACCACGAGGTCCGGCGAGAAGCCGATGAACCAGACGTCCTTCTCGTCGTTGGTGGTGCCGGTCTTGCCGGCGATCGGCTTGCCGACCTCC
>JBJMTR010000251.1:0-3140 GCA_045811565.1 Bradyrhizobium sp. | reverse complement strand
GTGATGTGCGAAGTCATGATGCCCGACGGCAAGACGCCGCACTCGACCAACAAGCGCGCCACCATCCTCGACGACGAGGGCGCGTGGTTCGGCTTCGAGCAGGAATATTTCTTCTACAAGGACGGCCGTCCGCTCGGCTTCCCGGCGTCCGGCTATCCGGCGCCGCAGGGCCCGTACTACACCGGCGTCGGCTATTCGAACGTCGGCGACATCGCCCGCAAGATGGTGGAAGAGCATCTCGATCTCTGCCTCGCGGCCGGCATCAACCACGAAGGCATCAACGCCGAAGTGGCGAAGGGCCAGTGGGAATTCCAGATTTTCGGCAAGGGCTCCAAGACCGCCGCAGACCAGATGTGGATGGCCCGCTATCTGATGCTGCGTCTCACAGAAGCTTACGGCATCGATATCGAATTCCACTGCAAGCCGCTCGGCGATACCGACTGGAACGGCTCCGGCATGCACGCCAACTTCTCGACCGCCTATATGCGTGAAGTCGGCGGCAGGGAATATTTCGAGAAGCTGATGGAGGCCTTCAAGGCGAACCGCGGCGATCACATCGCGGTCTACGGTCCGGACAACCACATGCGCCTGACCGGCAAGCACGAGACGGCATCGATCGACACCTTCAGCTACGGCGTTGCCGATCGCGGTGCTTCGATCCGCGTTCCGCACTCCTTCGTCAACAACGGCTACAAGGGCTATCTGGAAGACCGCCGCCCGAACTCGCAGGGCGACCCCTACCAGATCGCTTCCCAGATCCTGAAGACGATCTCGCAGATTCCGACCGGCGCGAAAGCTGCAGCCTAAAGGGCATAGAGCCCGACCCGAGGGCGTCCGGGAACATAAGCTGATGGTCCTCCAAAGCGTGAAAGCTTTGGCGGACCATTGCGTTTTGATGACATTTAACTTCGTTTGATGGTTGCAGACGGTGTTTGTTCCTGCTCCGCTCGGGGGATGAGGCTGGTGCCTTCTGCGGTTGCGGTGGGCTCGCCGCTTGAAATCGGTACTCAGTTTGCGCGAAACGCTATAGATACTGCGGGAACGCCGGGGACGCGTTGGTGTTCGAAGGTTTTTACAAGGTCAGATTTCAGCTCAGCGACACCGTCGGTCGCAGCGTGATGTATGCGCGCGACGGCAAGATGCTGGGCGGCAATTCGGCCTTCGCCCATATCGGGACCTACGAAAAGATCGGCGATGAGATTGCCATCGAGATCAAGACCGTCCGGCATAATCCGGATCCGAATTATCGCGCGATGGCCGGCACCGATGACGCAACCCTACTGGCCCGAGGCTGGTTCGACGGCAACCTGGTTCGCTTCAAGGGTGAATTGAAGGAATTGCCGGGCGCTGCCTTCCAGTCTGTGATGACGCCCATTGAAGAGGGGGCGGTCCCGATTGCCGGCGAAGTCAGCGAGGGCGGCATCGTCAACGGCCTCTACTCCATCCACGTCCGGATGCTCGACGGCGTCGATGGCGGGCTGACCGGCGTGATGCTGCTCAATGACGGCCGCATCCTCGGCGGCGATGGGTTCTTCTATTATCTCGGTACCTACACCTCCGAGAATGGCCGCTGGAAGGGCCAGATCCTCAACCAGGAGCACACGCCGGCCAGAGGCGAGAACGCCGTGTTCGGCGGCCATGAAGTCGGCATCGGCTTTGCCGGTAGCTGCGACGATCAGGGCGCGGTATTGGAAGCCACCGCGCTGGCCGGCAAGCGCAGCCTGCGCCTGACCGCGGTGCTCAAGCTGATGCGCCGGGCGTAAATCTCCGATGGACAATTCTGTACGCGTGCTGTCGACGCTTGCCTTGAAGGGCGCGGTCGGCCGCCTCGCCGGACAATATCAGGCGGCCGTTGGGGAGCGCATCGATGCCGATTTCGCGCCGACGCTCGCACTGCTTGATCGACTGCGTGGCGGCGAGGGCGCCGACATCGTCATCCTGACCCGCGAGGGGCTGGACGAGCTCTTGCGCGAAGGCAGCGTGGTGGCGGAGAGCTGCATCGATCTTGCGCGTTCTTATATCGGCATCGCCGTGAAAGCAGGCGCGGCCCAGCCTGATATCGCAACCGAAGCCGCGTTACGCGCGGCGCTGCTCGCCGCCCGGTCGGTAGCCTACTCGCGGATCGGCGCCAGCGGCATTTTGTTCGCGCAGTTGATCGAGCACCTGGGCATCGCTTCCGAGATCAAAGCACGCGCAACGATTATTCCATCGGGGTTCACCGCGGAAAGGCTCGTCAGCGGGGAGGCTGATCTTGCCGTGCAGCAGATCAGCGAATTGAAGCAGGTCGCTGATGTCGAGGTGGTCGGACCGATCCCGCACGAGCTGCAAACGCCCGCAGTGTTTTCGGCCGGACGCATGACGGCCTCGGAGAAAGCAGATCAGGCCGATCGGCTGCTGCGGTATCTGGCTTCGCCAGAGGTCGCGCCGGTCCTGCGGCAGTGCGGGCTCGAGCCTTGAATTTGCCTGGCGTTCGACGCAACCTGATGCTCATGATGAAAGCGATTTCGCGGGCTTGCGATCATTGCGATGATTGTCGCATCACCGGTGCTGGCGCGCGCGCAATCGGCCGATCTCGTGTTGTGCGACCGCGTTGCCGCCGATCCCTCCGACCCCGACAAACCGGCCGACGTCAAGGGCGCGCCTGACGTCGCTTCTTCCGACATCGCGACTGCGATCAAGTATTGCAAAGTCGCCGCCAATTCATCGTGGCGGGCGATGTACCAGCTCGGTGGCGGGCGATGACGGACCAAACTCTCTGGAACGCCCGTGTGCCATCCCGGTTGGTATTAACGGGCAATCAGCGAGGGAGGTCTCATGATCCGCAAGCTGCAATCAGGCGAGTACCGGCTCTATTCGCGAAAAGTGAATCCGAAGACCGGCAAGCGGCGTAACCTCGGTACCTTCAAATCGCGCGCGGCGGCCGAGAAGCACGAGCGCGCGGTACAGTATTTCAAGCGGCATTAGCGGCCGCCGGTCCGGTTCCCCGGATCGCGCCGCCGCAGAAATTGAAGGCAGCACGCAAACGCCTCTTGGCCCCGATGTTCCGGTGATGCTATGCACCGCGGACATTTACAGGTGTTGGGTATCTGGCTTGCCACAGGGGCTTTACAAGGTTGAGTACGGCATTAACGGCGCGTTCG
>JBJMTR010000250.1:0-3863 GCA_045811565.1 Bradyrhizobium sp. | reverse complement strand
GTCGTATCTGCCGGACTGGTTCTCACCACGGTTGGCGCGCAGGCGCAGCTGCTGGCGCCATATGAGATTGGAAATCGATCTTATCTCGCGGTGTCCGATGTCGAGGGTCCCTATGCAGCGATGCCGCCGGAGGTCCCAGGCCCGCCAGTAGCGCGCTACGGACCGACGCTGTTGCCTGCAATGGAGGTCTACACCGTGCTGCGCGAGAGCGGGTTCTTGCCGCTCGGGATCCCGCAGCAGCGGGGCTTCGTTTACACGATCTCGGTGATCGATCGCGGCGGCGATGACGGCCGCCTCATCATCGATGCGCGCAACGGACGCATAATCCGCTTTGTGCCGGCCAACCGGATGGGCGACAATTTCAATGACGATCTGACCGTCACCTATGGCCCGCCGGGGCCGCCCCCGCCGATACCGGCGGCGACCCGTATCAGGGGCGTGCCGCGGCCGCCGGCGTCGATACCGCACGTGGCGAGCCGCACCACCGTGCCGATGCCAAAGGCAAGCCCGCGGGCGGCGAAGCCCGCAGCCGCGCCAGCGCAGCAATCCGCCGCCGCGCAGCCGAAGCCGGCTGATACGCAAACCACTCCACCGGCCGCGGCACCAACGATCGGCCAGTCCCCGCCTGTCGCGCCGACGATCCAGCCGACGCAGGAAATGCCGCAGGCGCAGGGGTTGGAGTGATTTTCGTCATTGCGAGCCAACTGATCGCACGAACGCGCGCGCGATGACAGGCTCCGCCAAGCAATCCAGAAATCGAACCACGGAAATCGTCCGGATTGCTTCGTCGCTCCGCTCCTCGCAATGACCGGCGACAAAAAACGCCCCGGTTTCCCGGGGCGCTTTGTCACTCAGCAAATACCTGCCGAAGACCCAACCGCCTTAGGCGGCGGCCTTTTCGGCCGCGACCTGCGGAGCCTGGGTGCCGGTGGAGATCGGAATGCTGCGCGGCTTCTTGGCCTCGGGGATCTCGCGGACCAGATCGACGTGGAGCAGGCCGTTCTCGAGCGAGGCGTTCTTCACCTGGACGAAATCGGCGAGCTGGAAGACGCGCTCGAAGGCACGTGCCGCGATACCGCGATACAGCACGTCGGACTTGTCCTTGCCATTCTCGTTGGCGCTCTTCTCGCCCTTGATCGTCAGCGTGTTTTCCTTCGCGACAATCGAAAGCTCGCCCTGCGAGAAGCCGGACACCGCGACGCTGATGCGGTAAGCGTTCTCACCGGTGCGCTCGATATTGTAGGGGGGATAGCCGGGGCTGCCGTCCGAGGTCACCTGGTCGAGCAGGTTGAAGAAACGGTCAAAGCCGACGGTGGAACGATAAAACGGAGTAAGATCGTAGGTACGCATAGGTAGTCCTCCATTGAGCGACTGTTGAATCGACCCGCCCGCCATCGGGCCGGGCTTTCGCCTGTGTGCAGCCTTGCATTTCGGTTCCGAAACACTGGTAGCGGCCTGCACGGAGGTGATATGGGAGGGGCTACCTGGCGTTCAAGAGGCGGAAACTCTGTCGCTTTTTGGCGCTCCCGCCTTGATTTCCCGCCCCTTTCACCTAGCCGGTTCCCCCGCTATGGCGCTTGTCTCGATCCCTGCCAATCCGGTTCCGGAGGACGTCGTCAGCGGCATCATCAAGACCCCGGACGGCGCCGAATTGCGCTTCGCGCGCTGGGCGCCGCCGGCCGGTCGCAAAGGCACGGTCTGCGTCTTCACCGGCCGCGGCGAGTATATCGAGAAGTATTTCGAGACCGTGGGCGACCTGCGCGAGCGCGGGTTCGCGGTGGCGATGATCGACTGGCGCGGGCAGGGCCATTCGTCGCGCCGGTTGCGCGATCCGCGCAAGGGCTATGTCCGCGATTTCGCCGACTATGAGATCGACGTCGAAACCTTCGTGCAGCAGGTGGTGCTGCCGGATTGTCCGCCGCCCTTTTTCGCGCTGGCGCATTCGATGGGCGGCGCGGTGATGCTGCGCATCGCGCATGCGGGCAAGCGCTGGTTCGATCGCATGGTGCTGTCGGCGCCGATGATCGATCTGCCGCGCCGGCGCACATCGTTGCTCCCAACCACGCTGCTGCGGATGATGCGCCTCATCGGGCAGGGCGGGCGCTACATTCCCGGCGGCCGCGACGAACTGGTTGGCCTGTCGTCCTTCATCAACAATCCCCTGACCAGCGATCCCGTGCGTTATGCGCGCAACGCCGCGATCCTGGACGAAGACCCGACCCTCGGTATCGCCGCGCCGACGGTCGCCTGGGCCGACACCGCCTTCAAGGCGATGCGCACCTTCCGCGGCGCCCATTATCCTTCCGAGATTCGCCAGCCGCTATTGATGCTGGCCGCGAGCAACGACGAGGTCGTCTCGACGGCGGCGATCGAGGAATTCGCCTATCATCTGCGCGCCGGATCGCATCTGGTGATCGCCGGCTCCAGGCATGAGATATTACAGGAGCAGGACCGCTATCGTGCGCAATTCTGGGCGGCGTTCGACGCCTTCGTGCCGGGCACGCCACTGTTCAAGTGACGCAACTATAGCGTCTTGAGATATTCGATCAGGTCGTAGCGCTCTTCTTCGCTCAGCGCGCGGCCGATGATGCCTTCCTTGTGCTGGTCTGGCGGTCCCTCCAGCGAATGGCCGAGAACGCTGTTGCCGTTGATCGGCTTGCCCTCGCCATCCGTCATCGAGAACCGGGTTTGGCCGTTCTTGCAACGGGTTTCGTCAGCCTTCACATCAAAGCCGACCTGCTTCGGATCGAAATCGCGTGCGCCCATGCAGAATTTCCTGGGGCGGTCGGCCGCGGGCGTGAGCAGCCAATAGAGCGAGGGGACTGAGCCGTTGTGAAGGTAGGGAGCCGTCGCCCAGACGCCATTCAGCGGGCGCGCGCGATAACGCGGTGCGGACGCGGGATTGGGACAGTTCTTTCGCGGCCCCCAGAGCGCCGCCTGTTCCTGTTCCGGAATGTGCTGGTCTTCCATCCATTTCCGGCTGACAAGATCAACGACGAGCATCAAGGCGAGGGAGTACGGCATCTCGGTCGAAGAAACAGCGGGCAGATTCGTGCATCCCCACCAGTTTGCAAAATCACGCTTGGGCTGCAGGTCGAGGTAACCGGGCAATTGAACCGTTCGCGACATCAGCACGTCGGCCTGCGCAGGGTCCGTTCCCATGCCCTTGGCGCCCTTCTGAACCGGGTTCAGCACCATACTATTGCCGCTGCGTTCCCAATGCTGCGACGACCAGAAGCTCTTGTCCGGAAATTGCGCATCGAACGCCGCGTCATTGACCGGGCCGAGATGGCATTCGGCGCAGATCTCGGCGTAGATCGCCCGGCCCCTGGCGACGCGCTCGGGATTGAGCTTCCATGCATCATCAGCAAAGATCTGCGACGGCCATTTCGGCGCCGTCAGTCCACCAAACTTCTTTGGATGCTGCGCAAAGGGATCGGGACCGCGCAGCAGCGACTCGATCCAAAGCAAATTGGTCAGAGCAACCGACGAGCGGAAAAGCGCGTCTGCCGGGTAGTCGGGCGACAGGTTGAGGAGCGCGGTAACGCCCAGGGCCTCGCCGGCATTGCGGATCAGCGGCTGCTCGATTGAGGCGTCGTATTGCGCGTATTTGAACCAGGGCACCGTCCAGATCGGCGGGAAGCTGACCGGTGCATCCTGGGCATGCAGGTTCTTCTCAAATCCGCGGACACCACTGATCGCAAAGTCTTGAGAGAAAACCTGATTGCCGATGCGGTTGAGCGCGTCGAGCCGACCAAATCCCTCCTCTGTATCGCTCTGCCGCTGCTTGCCGTCCGCTGTTTTCTTGCCGGCAATCGTGTTGTTATAGGTGGTTTGCCAATCGAGAAGGAATTTGCCGATCG
>JBJMTR010000249.1:0-4348 GCA_045811565.1 Bradyrhizobium sp. | reverse complement strand
CACGGCCGATATCGTCAAAGCTCGGCCATTCCGGGACGCCGTCGATGTTGTTGCTGGGCAGGAAATCGATCAGCCGGCGCATCTGCAGCAACGCCTCGAGGTCGTTCTCGAACGCGCCGTCGGCAATCGAGGAGCGCGTGGCGTGCACCGACGCGCCGCCGAGCTCTTCGGCGGTCACCACCTCATTCGTGACGGTCTTCACCACGTCCGGCCCCGTGACGAACATGTAGCTCGTGTTCTTCACCATGAAGATGAAGTCGGTCATCGCAGGTGAATAGACGTCGCCGCCGGCGCACGGGCCCATGATGACGGAAATCTGCGGGATCACGCCGGAGGCGATGACGTTGCGGCGGAACACATAGGAATAGCCCGCGAGCGCCGCCACGCCTTCCTGGATGCGCGCGCCGCCGGCGTCGTAGAGCCCGATGATCGGCGCCCGCGCCTTCATCGCCATGTCCTGGAGCTTTGTGATTTTCAGCGCATGGGTTTCGGAAAGCGAGCCGCCGAACACGGTAAAATCCTTGGCGAACACAAACGTCTTGCGACCGTTCACGGTGCCCCAGCCGATGACGACGCCGTCGCCCGGCACCTTGGTCTTCTCCATGCCGAATTCGGTCGAGCGGTGCTCGACGAACATGTCGAACTCCTCGAATGAGCCCTTGTCGAGCAGAAGCTCGATGCGCTCTCGCGCGGTCAACTTGCCGCGCGCGTGCTGCGCCTCGATGCGCTTTTCACCGCCGCCAAGCTTGGCGCCGGCGCGCCGCTCTTCCAGGGTATCCAGGATGTCTTTCATATCCGCATTTCCCGCCTCATTTAACCGCCTTCTAACACGGCCTTTTACGGACAGGAAACGCCCTTCGGCATCTGGTAGCCCCGTGCGGCACGCAATATATCCGCACCTTCAGCGGAGGCGACGTTAATGACTGATACCGCAAGCAGCGAATCCACCGGCACTGTCACCGGCGGCTTGCGAACGCTGCTCCGGCTCGAAGGCCTGGCGCTGTTTATAGGGATGACCTTGCTCTACGCGGTCTGGGAGGGATCGTGGTGGGTTTACGCCATCCTGCTCGTGGCGCCCGACATCAGTTTTGCGGGCTATCTGGCCGGCCCACGGCCGGGCGCTATCATCTATAACGCCGCGCACAGCTATATGGCACCGATGGCGCTGATGACGACGGGATTTGCTGCCTCCTCGCCGCTGGTGCTTTCCATCGCGATGATCTGGCTGGCGCATATCGGCATCGACCGCGCGCTGGGCTACGGGCTGAAATATTCGGCGGGATTTAGCTTCACCCATCTCGGCCGGATCGGAAAGGGCAAGCCGTAGCCTCGTCAAAGCCCGGGCATGACGAGTGCTCGACACAATAGACAAACCCAGAGGCTCCCGGCTCAGGAACGGTGCTCGTCGCTTCAGCGTTAAACGGCCAGCATCCTGATGGAAGGAGGGCAATATGAGTTCCAAAACCAACCTTATGCCGGCCGGGTTACTGTTGCTGGCAACACTGCTCACGTCGGCCACGCCAACACGCGCGGCGATGGGTCCCTTTGCCGCGATGGCTGGCTCGTGGTCGGGCGGCGGCACGTTGACGATGGCGGACGGCAGAGCTGAGCGTCTGCGTTGCCGCGCAGCCTACGATGTTGGCGGTGGCGGCTCCAACCTTCGGCTCAATCTGAGATGCGCAAGCGACAGCTACAATTTCGACCTGTCGAGCGACGTCGAATACCAGGGCGGCGCCATCAGAGGATCGTGGAGCGAGGCTAGCCGCAATGCGTCGGGTACCATTTCCGGACGCGTCAACGGCGATCAAATCCAGGCGGCGGCAAGAGGGCAGAACTTTGCCGCGAACCTGTCGCTGGTGACGCGCGGAAATCGGCAGACCATATCGATCCGGTCGGAAGGAAGTGAGATCAGCGGCGTTTCCGTTGCGCTCAGCAGGAGGTGAGCCGACGCCGGATCGTGGGTTAGCCTAGATCGCGACGATATCGGCGAGACATTGCTGAGTCACTGTCATGCGAGCGGCGATGTGGCTTTGCTCGCGCACATCCATGTTCATGGCAAACACCGTCTGCTGGCTGCCCTTGTCTGCCCAGCCGACCAACCAACCTAATGACGGCTTGCCCTGCTCCGCGCCAACCAAGCCGCTCTTGGCACGGATGGTGGCGTCGCCGACTTTGGTCACCGGCAGAATATCGCGCACCACTTCCTGGCTCCGCCTGGAGACCGGCAGCACCCCGCGCCGCAGCCGGTCGACGAAATCGATCTGCTGGATCGGATCGATGCGCAAGTTTCCTGTCAGCCAGAACTGATCGATGCCGCCACCGATGTCCCGATTGCCGTATTCGAGGAGGTCGACATATTTCTGCATGCGTGCCTCACCTATACGACGGGCGATCTCCTGATAGACCGGCACGGCGGAGGCGGCGATTGCCGAGCGCAGCGTGTGATCCTTGTTCCAGGGCTCGATGCTGCGCGTCACCCCGTCCCATTTGAAGACATCCTTGTCGGGGTCTTCGACCACGCCGGTCTCCAGCGCGATGATCGAATTCGGGATCTTGAAGGTCGAGGCTGGCAGCTTGCCCTCGCCTGACCGGACCTTGTCGCTGGCGATGATCAGGTAATCATCGATCTTGTAGCCGACGAAGGTACCGACCGTGCCGAGGTCGAAAAACCGCCGCGCGAGGTCGTCGCGAAACTCGCTGCGCTGGTAAGAGACTTTGGCAAAGCTGCGCGAGGGCGAAATGCTCGCGCCGGCGAGAAGACCGAGCGCATGGCGGCGATTGATCACGAGCGGTTATTCCGAGTTGGTTAGCGGATGCGACAACGATGTCGACGGCATCGTGGTAAAAGAATGACGATCAGAATGCCAGCTAGCGAATTCTGCCTGACAGCCGCAAGACGAATACCAGGACTTCCGCCACGGCCTTGTAAAGCTCGGCCGGGATCTCCTCGCCAAGCTCGACATTCGACAGCGCGCCCGCCAGCACCTCGTTTTCCTCGATCGGGATGTCATGAGCCTTGGCGAGGTCGATGATCTTTGCGCCGATCGTTCCTTTGCCCTTGGCGACGACCCGTGGCGCACCGGTCTTGTCGTAATGCAATGCGACCGCAAGCTGGGTTTTTGCGTCCGCGCTCATAGTGCGCGATCCAGAAAATGCCCGGCCCGGGCCGGCTTGGCCGGCGGCGGCGCGCCGTCGCGGATCACGATGTCGCCGGGCCGGAGTTCAGCGCGGCTCAGCGCCTGGCTTAATTGCGCGGCACCTGCCCGCAGTTGCGCCGCGGTCGCAGGCCGTTCCGCCCACATCCGGACCGAGGTGCTCTCGCCGGTGAGCGAAACCAGCGCATGCACCGGACCGGCCGGCTCAACGTCGAGCGAGAACCGCGCCCGCCACATCCGCTTTGCGGCCTCGACTTCCACATCGCCGCCGTCGCGCGAAATCTCGAACTGCGCCATTGCCGTGCCCTGCGGCGTCGCGAACGGAATTTCGAAATTCCAGCGCGGCGAGCGGGTATCGGTTTGCGGGTTGGAAAGATCGATGCGATCCGGCAGCGAGGCCACCTGCAGCAAGGTCTGCCGTGCGAGGGCGGCGTCGGTATTTTCCAGCAGATGATGCGCTGAAGTTGCGAGCGGCGTGGCAGGGATGATCGATGGCGATGCGATCGGTTGCGCCGCCGGGAGCCCACCGCGAAATGGCGGGGGCGGTGTGTTGGTGTGCACCGTCACGTCGGCGTTACGAACATCTTTCGGCATTCCGGTTTGCCGCGGCGGATTGTCGAGCTCCTGCAGCGTCTCCTGCAGCAGGTTCAAGGTCGCGCCGGCCGAAGGTCCGGCAGCCACCGGGGTTCCAAACGCGCGGCGGCCGACGCCGCTTGGCGCGACGAGATCGTCGGCGACTGGCACGCGCGCCTGCGGCAGCAAGATTTCCTGGACATCGAGGTCGGAGGGCATTGATGGCACGAGGTTCGGCGTCAGCGCGACATATCGCGGTGTTGCCTCTTCCGTGGCCGGTCGCCCCGGAGCTGCCTTCGTTGTGTCGAGCGATAGCAAGGTTTGACGAAGCACGAGCAGCGCGGCCTTGAGATCGGGCATGCCGCCATCTAGTCGAACAGTCCCCGAAGCCAGCGAGGCCTCGAGAAACAGTCCGGATTTCGCAAACGCCGTCTTGATGGCACCGCCATCGACGTTCTGGTCGAGGCTCGTCTGTTGCGCCAGCACCTGTGCGATCGCTTGCTGCAGTTTCGGCGGCAGATCGCCCGACGCGGCGACCGCGCCGAGATTGGCGAACAGCGGCGCCAGACTTTCCTGCTCGGTTGCGGCAGTTTGCACCGCCGCCGAGACCGCGATCCGCT
>JBJMTR010000248.1:0-5207 GCA_045811565.1 Bradyrhizobium sp. | reverse complement strand
GATGCCAGGCGGGCGCGCCGGATCCTTTTTCAAGTCGGGCGCGCTCATGGACGCGTCTGCGTCCGGCGCGGGTTCGTGTGCGCTATTATCAGCCGCCGCAGCGGCGGGCGATGCATCGGCTATCGTGGCGGCCGGATTGCCGGTCAGCACAGCGACGCTGGCGTCGGCGGCATGGATCTGCGTGCGCAGCGGCACCGCACCGGGAGACTTGGCGTGAGCGACGGTCGATCTCAAGTCAAGGCTGGCTTCCGTAGTGGCCTTGGCGGCTGCGCCGGCGTCGGCGCCTTTATCGCTCTTCACGCCGAGCGGGGCATCGACCTTCGGCTCTTCCAGCGCGATCGGCGGCGCCAGCTTCTGCGTGACGAGCAGCGGATGCGAAAAGTTGGCGGGCGTCAATTCGCCGGGCGTGACGATAACGCGCGCGCCCAACCTGGTCCAATTCCACATCTTCACCGCGAATGCCATCGGCATGCGGATGCAGCCATGCGATGCCGGATAGCCCGGCAGGACGCCGGCGTGCATCGCGACACCAGACCAGGTGATCCGCTGCATGTACGGCATCGGCGCGCCGCTATAGATGTTGGACTGGTGAAACTTGTGCTTCTGGATGATGCTAAAGACGCCCATTGGCGTCGAATGACCGGGCATGCCGGTCGAGACGGGGCTTTCCGCAAACAGGCCGTTGCCGTCGTAGATCCGCACCTTTTGACGTTGGATCGAAACTGCGATGATCAGCGGCCCCTGCGGCTTGGCGCCGGTTTTCTTTTGGGAAGCTGCGTCCTTTTTCGCCGAAGGCCCACGGATTTCTTGCCGGCGTGGCTGGACCATCGGTTCGGAACGATAATAGCCGGGGTCAAAATCTTCCCAGTAGTAGAGCGCGGCATCTGCCTGCGAACCGGCGCCGAGGGTGCCGGCCGCCGTCAAAATCGCGATTTGCCAAAACCGCTTGTTCGAAAGGTCAGCAATAGAAATCCGATGGCCGCTCACGCGCAATATCCTCGAATCCCGGTCCAGATAATTCATTTGTTGTCCAGACGCGAAACGCGTTCACCTGCACGAGGCTTCTAACCCTCGGGTGATCTCGACGCCTTCGCGCGGGAGCGTAACAAAAAAGCCTCACATTCGGTTAACCGCCCCGATCCCCATCGGCTGCAATCTTTCAGTGCGGCTTTTCGACACTACATAGGCCGCGTGCCCACGAGCGGAGACATCAATGACGTCCGTAGCCATCTGCAAACGCGAAAAGAGGTGGAGAAGTCTGGCTTTGGCGGTGTTGGCTCTGGTGCTGGTACAGGTGTCGCCGGCCGTCGCCGCCGACGAGCCGGACCTGATTTTCCGGCGCTCCACTGTGTTCAAGTGGCTGAGCCCAAACGACAAGCTGGCGACCTATGGTGTCGACGACCCCGAAGTCGATGGGGTCGCCTGTCATTTCACGGTACCGGAGAAGGGCGGCTTCAAGGGCTGGCTGGGACTTGCCGAGGAAGTATCGGACATTTCGCTCGCCTGCCGGCAGATCGGCCCGATCCGCTTCAAGGACAAGATGACGCAGGGCGACGACATGTTTCGTCTGCGCCGCTCGCTGTTCTTCAAGAAGATGCAGATCGTCCGCGGCTGCGACGCCAAGCGCAACGTGTTGGTCTACATGGTGTATTCGGACAAACTGATCGAAGGCTCGCCGAAAAACTCGACGTCCTCGATACCAATTATGCCGTGGGGGGCTGCCGATGCCACCGTGCAGAAGTGCGGCGAGTTCATCCAGTAACGGCGCGGCAAGCTCGTTCAGCGCTTTGTCATGTCGAATTGCCGCGTCCTTGATTCGAGGCGGCTCTTATCAAGACGCGCATTGGGGTCGCGGCATCCCACCAGTCGCACCAGCTTTTGCGGGGCGCATTCATTGTCGCCCATGACATGGTGACCTTGCTGCGACATCGCGCCCGCCATCTGCTGCTGGCCGGGTTTGCGGGTCGCGGTTTTATCGCCAACATCGGTGTTGCCATTGGCCACGACTGCTATCCTTCGTTGGATTGGAATGACGACAACGCGCGACCATCAACAAAGGTTGCACGGTGTTCGACTACGTCGGCCGGACCGGTGCTTTGGTTCACGACCTGTTTTGCTGCGCTGCGACCTATTCAGCAGACAAAGATTAAGAACTAGCGAGATCGTGCCGAACCTGTGGACGCGCGCGGGCGTTTCACGTCCAAATGCTTGCTGAAAAAAGCTGATGCGCGCGCTCAGCTATCCCTTCAATTGGAATCATTGAGCTTTTTGCGCCATTATTTCGTGCGGTGAGGCCGACGAAACAATTCTCCAGTGCGACGAAACCATTTTCGGCTTTCGGCGCAGACATCTGGAAACAGCGGCTCGTTATCAAATCGCCAATGAATACGGCGTGGGCGCCGGCACCGGAATCGGAGACATCAAGTGCGGACGATCAGCTTCATCCTCGCCCTCGCCTTCATTCTGGGCGGCTCCTCGATGGCCGGTTCGCCCGATATTAGTCCCGGCATCGGTACCTTCGCCTATGGCGGCTCGCCAATTGCGACCCCGGCAGCTCATACGATCGTTGTTGCGGCTAACCCGAGTCTATAACAACGGCCCGAGAAAATTGCCGGTAAAGGCTCTGTATGTTCCTTCGCATCTGTTCCGCAGCAATCCTGGCATCCCTCGTTCTGGGCGGTCCGGCACAAGCCCAAATGCAAACGCAAGTCCATCAGCTCCAGCCAATACCATTCCGCTCACTGTTCAAGGCGCCTGATCCGCGCGCCGAGTTCGTGCGCCTATGTGCCCCCCACATGGTGGGACGCTGGGCGCATCCTGAATCAGTGTGCGGTTGCCTGCACGACTACGCCGCCGCAACCGTCGAGGATCCTGATCTGCGCGAAGCCTTGCTGCGCGGCATCAGCGAGACCGGTGTGCCGACGATCGAAACCGATTGGGTGCCGCCGTCGAAGCAATCCGAGATCGGCCCGACCTTTACCAAAATCGCCAAGCCGACCTTGCAGTGCATGTTCGAACCATCGACGAACTGACCTGCGCCCGAAATCCCAGCGCCGCTATCGCTTCTTGACGCCCAAACGCGGAACGCACTTGCGTACGCGGACGACACCACGGCTCGTCATCTGCGCGCCCGAGACTTCCTTGATCTGGCCGGCGGCGCACGATCCGTCATCAACCAGCACGCGCTGACCAAGCCGCAAATCGACGATGTCCTGCTCGCGCGAAACCTGTTGCGCCAGGGCTACGCCTACGAGTGCGAACAGCGTGGCAGCGCCAAACAAGGGAAGCGCCAAACACCGGACGTGCGAGATTTTCATTTTCACTTGCTCTGTATTTTGAGGCCATCTGGGCCGACATTGATCTGTAGACCTTCAGGCTGCTTCCTGGCCTGATAGAGATTGTAGCCGAGCATGCCGACTGCGACGGCCAGCACGCCGATGATGAGATACAGGACGTTGCGATTGATGGGCATCCACTATCTCCGCGTGTCTCCTCCTGTCTCCGGTTCCTTGCTCCTTGCCTCCAGTGTATGAGCGAGGCAGCGATTCTGAAAGCGAGCCAGCCTCCCCTGCAAAGCTCGCCGAAGTATGGTTTGATCGCCGGGTGCAAGGCGGTTGATAAAGGAATGCGATGAGATGAATGCCGAAACTCAACAAAAAATCCTGGACGCGGTCGATGCCGGCTTCGATGCGCAGCTAGCGATCACCCGCGATTTTGTAGCGATCCCCTCGACCCGTGGCGCCGAAGGGCCGTGCCAGGACATGATCGGCGATCTTCTGCGCCAGCGCGGTTATGAAGTCGATGACTGGCACATCAACGTCGACGATTTGAAGGATCTGCGCGGCTTCGGTCCGATCGAGCATGATTTCTCCAAGGCCCGCACGGTGGTCGGCACCTATCGTCCGCAAAACAGCGGCGGAAAATCGCTGATCCTGCAGGGGCATTGCGACGTGGTGCCGGCCGGACCTTTGGATATGTGGGAAACGCCGCCATTCTCGCCGGTCGTAAAAGACGGCAAGATGTACGGCCGCGGCGCCTGCGACATGAAATCGGGCACCATCGGTGCGCTCTATGCGCTCGACGCGATCAAGGCGGCGGGTTTCAGGCCGACCGCGCGAATTCACTTTCAGTCCGTGATCGAGGAGGAGAGCACCGGTGTCGGCGCGCTCTCGACCTTGCAGCGCGGCTATCGCGCCGATGCCTGCTTCATCCCCGAGCCGACCGGCGGCAAGATGGTGCGCTCGCAGGTCGGCGTAATCTGGTTTCGCTTGAGAGTGCGCGGCTTCCCCGTGCACGTGTTTGAAGCAGGCTCCGGCTCCAACGCGATCATGGCGGCCTATCATCTGATTCACGCGTTGGAGAAGCTCGAGGCCGAATGGAACGAGCGCGCCAAGGCGGACCGCCACTTCAAGGGGCTGACTCATCCGATCAATTTCAATCCAGGAATCATCAAGGGCGGCGATTGGGCTTCCAGCGTCCCGGCCTGGTGCGATGTCGATTGCAGGATCGCGGTCCTGCCGGGCTGGTCGGTTGCCGATTGCCAGAAGGAAATTCTAGCCTGCGTCTCGGCCGCTGCGCGCGATCATCGCTTCCTCTCCAACAATCCGCCGACGGTGGAGTGGTCCGGCTTCCTGTCGGAAGGATATGAACTCAAGGATTCCGCTGCGCCCGAAGCCGCCTTCGGCAAGGCATTTACAGCGGTCTATGGTGGCGCGGTGGAAGAACTCGTCTTCACTGCGCTGACCGACACGCGTTTTTACGGGCTGAACTACAACATCCCGAGCCTGTGCTTCGGCGCCAGTGGCGCAGCGATGCATGGCTTCAACGAATATGTCGATCTGGAGTCGTTGCGGAAATCGACCAAGGCGACCGCGCTGTTCATCGCGGAGTGGTGCGGGCTGGAGAAGTCGTAACTGCTCTTGGTGAGGAGCGCGTCTTCGCGCGTCTCCGGACTATGCTTCGCATCGCCGGGAGAACCATGAGGCCCGTGGCCATCCTTCGAGACGCGGCCAAGCGGCCGCTCCTCGGGATGAGGTCACCCAGCCGGCCACAACGCAGCGACAATCGCATCCAGCCCATCCGTCAGCGCCGCCGGGCCGGGCTGCAAGATGATGGTGGACTTGATCTCGGCAATGCGATCGTTGCGCACGGCCGGGATGTCGCTCCAGCCGGGCCGCTTGCGGATGCGATCGGGCACGACCTTCTTG
>JBJMTR010000247.1:0-10805 GCA_045811565.1 Bradyrhizobium sp. | reverse complement strand
GTCTGCGTGACGTTCAGTTCGGAGGCCGCCTGCGTGAAGCTCAAATGCCGGGCGGCGGCCTCGAAGGCCCGCAATCCGTTCAGCGAGGGCAGTCTGGCGGTCATATCGCGCAACATCCCAGATTCATGAGTTTATTTCATCCGAAACGGTACGAATTGTCGTTTGTAAATAGCTCTGACACTGCAGATATTAGCGAGAACAGATTAGCCGTAGGAGGCAAACATGTCTACTTGCACTCATGAATCGATGATAAATCATCATGGACGGGGTATCTGGGCCCAATCGACCGAAACCCTCCATATTTGGCGCGAGCGCTACCAACGGCGGCGTGAGCTGGCCCAATTATCCGAGCGCGAGCTGCACGATATCGGCCGCTCCTGGAGCGATGTTGCTTACGAAGCCGAAAAACCGTTCTGGCGGGCATGAAACAGCAGCCACGCCGGCGCCGCCTCGTTCAAGGGGCGCCGGCGGATTTCCTGTAGCCCGATAGGGGCCTGTCATGACCACTCTGCGCCTCGACGATCTCAAGCAATATTCCGACGTGCTGCGTTCACGTAGCGGTGAGGCGGTGACCGTGCGTTTCGTCGAGCCACGCGATGCCGAGGAGCTGCAGGCCTATTTCCGCTCGCTCTCGACGCGCTCCCGCTACAACCGCTTCCTCGGTGCGGCGAGCGAACTGCCGAAGACCGAGCTGGACCGTTTCATCCATGTCGGCGAGGCCGACGCTTTCAGCGTGGTCGCGGCCATGACGATCGACGGTTTTGAGACCTTCGTCGGCGAAGCCCGCTATGCCTTCCATGCCGATACCGCAAGCCTTGAATTCGGCCTGTCGATCGACGACCGCTGGCAGGGTCAGGGCATCGGCAAGGCGCTTCTGAAAAATCTCGAATGCCGCGCCGCTGCGCTCGGGGCCGAGCGCCTGTTCGGCGATACGCTGCGCTCCAACGATTCCATGATCGCGCTTGCACGGAAGTCCGGTTATGCGTTCATCGCCAGCCCGGGCGACTGGAAGCTGGTGCGCTTCGAAAAGCATCTCGACGTCGAACCGCGAGACATCCCCTGTGCAAGCTGGCGGCTCACCGCCACCTCCCGACAGGCCGCCATGTCCTCGGTCGCGGTTTGACAAGACTGGCCCGGTTCTGGCTGACCAGAACCGGGCTATTTTTTGTTTTTCGCTCACTGCCGTGGTTCGCGGTCAACCGCCTCTGAAGACCGGCTTGCGCTTGTCAATGAAGGCCTGCACCGCCTCCTTGTGGTCCGCGGTCGTCGTGAGCCGGATCAGACGTTCGGCCTCGTGGTCGCGCGCGGTGGCGAAATCGAATTGCAGGGCTTCGTCGAGATTGTCCTTCATATAACGCAGCGCCAGCGTCGGCCCTTCGGCCATTGACTTGGCGAGCGCAAAGGCCTCCGTCTGAAGCCGGTCATCCGGCACGACGCGGTTGACGAGGCCGATGGTTTCGCATCTCGCCGCATCGGCCTTCTCGGCAGTGAACATCAATTCCCGCGCCCGCGATGTCCCGACCAGCCGCGTCAACAGCCACGCAATGCCGTAGTCGCCGCTGAGCGCGACGCGCAGATAGCCGGTGGAAACGAACGCCGATTGCGCGGCAATGCGGATATCGCAGGCCATGGCGAGCGCGAGGCCGGCGCCGACCGCGGGGCCTGGCAGCGCCGCGATGGTCGGCTTGCGTACCGAGATCAGGGCACCCGTGAGGAGGCGCTGGCGCTCCTGCAGATCCGCGACCTTCTCGTCAAAGGACATGTCCAGCTTCTTCTTGTCGCGGTTTGCACCCATGCCCTTGACGTCGCCGCCGGCGCAAAAGGCTTTGCCGGCGCCGGTGAGTAGCAGCACGCCGACATCAGGGTTCTCGCCGCAGCTCCTGATCATGGTGCGCAGCGCCGGCGTCAGATTATCCGACATCGCATTGCGCACTTCCGGCCGGTTCAGGGTGATGATCGCGACGCGGTCGCGGATCACGCACAGGAGTTCATTGGTGCCGGTATCGATGGTTGTTTCAGTCATGTTTCCCCCTGTCACTTGCTTCCGTCATTGCGCGGAGCAAAGCGACGACGCAATCCACTGTTTCGTCGGTGGCACGCTGGATTGCTTCCCTGCGCTCGCAACGACTTGCTTCGTTGTGTCACCCTACGTCCTTTGCAAGACATCCGTCACCCTAGAACTTCTCGACCCACGGCCGCAATTCCACCTCCCAACTCCAGGCGCTACGCGGCTGTTGCAGCACGTTCCAGTAGCTGAGCGCAATCGCATCGGGATCGAGCATCGAATCCGGCCGATCGGCAGGTTCGGTTCTGACGTTACTACGGATGCCGCCATCAATCACAAAATGCGCGATGTGGAGGCCCTGCGGCGATAGTTCGCGCGCCATGCTCTGCGCCAGGCCGCGTAGCGCGAACTTCCCCATCGCAAATGGCGCCGATTGCGGATAGCCCTTAATGCTGGCGGAGGCGCCGGTGAACAGGATCGCACCGTGCTGGGTTGGCAGCATGCGCCTTGCGGCCTGCTGCGCCACCAGGAAGCCACCGAAGGCGCTGACCGCGATCGAATTTGCGACTTCGGCCGGAACCAGATCGGTGAACATCCCGCGCGTCCGGCCGCTGGCATTGTAGACGACGATATCAGGCGTGCCGATCTCGCGCTCGACCAGCCCAAACAGCCGCTCGACTTCGTCCGCGTCGGCGGCATTGCAGGCAAAGGCGCGGGCGCCGGTTTCGGTGCAGAGCGCGCCGAGTTTTTCGATTTGGCGCGCAGCCAGCGCCACACGAATGCCTTCGTGCGCAAACAGCCGGGCCAATGAGGCGCTGAGGCCTTCGCCGGCGCCGACGATCAGGGCAGTCCTGTACCTTGGCAATTCCATGGGATGTTTCCTTACTCCGTCGGAGATTATTTTCGCTGCGGAAGGGCGATCCTGTACAAAATAGCTGCCGGCCGGTCATCTGGAGGCAGGACGGTCGGCGTCTGATGTGCGATAACTTCCGCTAGAAGAGATGAGGAAACAAACACGAGTTTTCAATGCTGCCACGCAAGCATGATCGCACGAGTACCATTGCCGACCAGCCGGGGCTGCTGGCGCCGGATACATCCGGGATGAATTTCTACCGCGCCGATCCGGCGCTGACCGATCTGCTGCGGCTGCATTTGCCGGACGCGCTGTTTCGCCACCTCGAGCCGCACCTCGACCGGCTGGGCGCACTCGCCGGCGGTCATCTCGACGAATGCGCGCGGCTCGCCGATCGCCATCCGCCGGTGCTGCACCAGCGCGACCGCTTCGGCCGCGACGTGCAATGGATCGAATATCATCCCGCCTATCGCGAATTGGAGAAGGCGGCCTTCGGCGAGTTCGGCGTTCACGCGATGTCGATCCGCAAGGGCATTCTGGGCTGGCCGGACAAATATCCTGTCGTCGCCAAGCACGCTTTTACGTTTTTGTTCAACCAGGCCGAATTCGGCCTGGGCTGCCCGATCAATGTCACCGATGGCTGCGCAAAACTGCTTGCGAGTTTCGGCAGCGAGGCGCTGAGGGAGAAATATCTCGATGGCCTGACCCAGACCGACATGGGCAAGCTGACCCAGGGCGGCCAGTTCATGACCGAGAAGGAAGGCGGCTCTGATGTCGGCACCCTGACAACGACGGCGGTGCAGGAAGGCGATCACTGGCGGCTGTATGGCGAAAAATGGTTCTGCTCCAATGCGGATGCAGAGGTGGTGATGCTGCTGGCGCGGCCGGAAAACGCGGGGCCGGGAACGCGCGGCGTCGGCCTGTTTTTGATGCCGCGGCGGCTCGATGACGGTTCGCAGAATCACTACCGGATCGTTCGGCTGAAGGACAAGCTCGGCACCCGCTCGATGGCCTCCGGCGAGATCAAGTTGGAAGGCGCGATCGCCTACGCGGTAGGCAAGCTCGATCGTGGCTTCGTGCAGATGGCGGAGATGGTCAATTCGTCGCGGCTGTCCAACGGGGTCAAGTCGACCGCGCTGATGCGCCGCGCGCATCATGACGCCATGACGGTGGCCAGGAATCGCGTGGTGTTCGGCAGCCGCATCATCGACCTGCCCTTGGCGCGGCGGCAACTGATGAAGATCATGCTGGCGACCGAACAGGCACTGTCGATGAGTTTTTTGACCGCGGACGCGCTTGATCGCGCCGAAGCCGGCAGCCAGGAAGCGGCGGCTCTGTTGCGCATCCTGACGCCGACCTTGAAATTCCGTGCCACCCGCGATGCCCGAAAAGTCTGCGGGGATGCCTTGGAGATGCGCGGCGGCATCGGCTACATCGAGGAATTCGCCACGGCGCGGCTGTTGCGCGACGCGCATCTCGGCTCGATCTGGGAAGGCACCGGCAACATCGTCGCGCTCGATGCGCTGAAGCGCGCTGTTGGCCGTCACGGTGCCGACGCGGCGCTTGCGGCTGATTTGCACGCCCGGCTCGACGACAGCGCCAACGTGCCGCAGGCCTGGCGCAATCGTTTGCGCGATCTCGCCGACCGTGCCATCGGGTTTGCGCGCGAGGTCGCCAGCCGAACCGACAACGAGGCCGAAGCCCGCCGCGCCACCAGTCTGCTCTATCACGTCGCAAGCGCGGTGGCGCTGGCCTGGGAGGGCGGCCGCATCCACGAGATGCGGGGTGATGCCCGGCGGCTGCTGTTGTCGCGCATGGTGATCGACCACCGCGTCTCCGCAAGCGACCCGTTCCGGCTGACGGAAAATACCGCGCAGCGCGCCATCACCGGCCATCTGCTCGGCGAGCGCGCTATCGGCATGGCCGAGGTTGGCGAATTGCTGATCGCAGCGTAGGCTGCGCCGCGACAACAAGTCTGGTTCAAAACGAGAAATTAGAGGGAGTACCCGATGAAGGCCGCCGTCCTGCATGAAGTCAACAAGCCGCTGGTGATCGAGGATGTTAGCCTGCCGAATCCCGGGCCGCGCGAAGTTCTGATCCGCACCGCGGTCGCAGGGCTCTGTCATTCCGATCTGCACTTCATGGAAGGGCTTTATCCGCATCCGCTGCCCGCGGTGCTCGGTCACGAGTCTGCCGGCGTGGTCGAGAAAGTCGGCTCCGATGTCAGCTATGTGAAGCCTGGCGATCACGTCGTCACGTGCCTGTCCGTGTTCTGCGGCACCTGCGACAACTGCACCACCGGCCGAACGGTGCTCTGCACCGACACGACGGTAAAGATGCTGCCGGGCGCGTCCAATCGGCTATCCTGGGGCCGGCCGGAGAAACTCAATCAGTTTCTCAACCTCTCCTCGTTCGCCGAGCAGATGCTGGTACACGAGAACGCGATCGTCAAAATCCGCAAGGAGATGCCGCTCGAACTGGCGGCGCTGATCGGCTGCGGCGTGATCACCGGCTACGGCGCTGTTGTAAACACGGCAAAGGTTCAGGCCGGTGAGAGTGTGGTGGTGATCGGCTGCGGCGGTGTCGGCATGGCCGCGATCAATGGCGCCGAAATCGCCGGCGCTGGCCGCGTTATCGCGGTCGATACCAATCCGGCCAAGCTGCAGCTCGCCACCAAACTCGGTGCAACCGACATCGTCGATCCCCGGAATGGCGACGTGGTGCAGCAGGTCCGCGATCTCACGGGCGGCGGCGTGCATCACTCTTTCGAAGTTCTCGGGCGCAAGGAAACCGCCGAGCAGGCGTTCGCCATGTTGGCGCCCGGTGGCACCGCGACCATCGTTGGCATGATCCCGTTCGGCCAGAAGATCGAGCTGCACGGTTTCGATTTCCTGCGCGAGCGCAAGATCCAGGGCTCGTCGATGGGCTCCAACCATTTCCGCGTCGACATGCCCCGCCTTGTCGAGTTCTACATGCGCGGCAAGCTGCATCTGGAAGACTGGATCTCGGCGAAACTCAAGCTGTCGGAGATCAACGAGGGCTTTGCCAACATGAAGGCCGGCAAGACCGTGCGCAGCGTGATTATGTTTGATGCGTGAGGCCGCGTGCTCCGCTCGTCATGCGCGGGCTTGACCCGCGCTTCCATCGATCTTCGCAAGGAGTTTTCGCCAGCGAGATGGATTGCCGGGTCAAGCCCGGCAATGACGACTTGTGGCTCACCGCGACACATGCGCCGATACCGCGAGCCAGCGGCCATTCTGCTTCGCCCAGCAGTCGGTATAGCGGCCGCTCGCTTGTTTTCCGTCCAACGTCGTATAGCTCGTAGCCGCGTGGATGATGGCGAAATCGCCCATCACGCGGATTTTGACCTCATGCGCGGTCAGGTTTTTGATCGCAACCGGCACCGCGGTCTGCTTGAGGAAGGCAGCGCGGTCAACCAGCGACTTGTCGGGATTTGAGCAGTAAAAATCCGGCGCCAGAATTTCGTCAAAACGTTTCACGTCGGAATTTTGCACCGAGGCCACGTAGTCCCGATTGAGTTGCGTGAGTTCGTCGATGTCCTTGCTCATGTGTTTTCCTCCAGTGTTGCCCGTCATGGTGAGGAGGCGCGTCAGCGCCGTCTCGAACCATAAGGCCGATCGCATCTCATCCTTTGAGACGCGCGCAACGGCGCGCTCCTCAGGATAGGAGTTTCTAATCATCAAACATCGGCGGCGGAACAAATCCGCCGAATTCCCGCTCGATCAGTTCGGCCAATTTCAGCGGCGTGCGATCTTCGAGCCACGGGCCGACGATCTGCACGCCGAGCGGCAATCCATCCGGCGAAAAGCCGGTCGGGATCGCGGTTGCCGGCAGTCCGGGCAGCGTGGCGATGCCGGGCCATGCGAGCTGATCGGGATAGACGTAATCTTTGCCATCCACGGCGATGCGGCGCTGCTCCTGTTCGGGCGAATGATTGTGCGGATAGGCCGGCGTCGGCATCACCGGACAGATCACCGCGTCGAACGTCTCGAACAGCTCGCGCCACTGCGCCCGCAAGCGCGCCCGGCCGCGGTCCGCCATCACCCAGTCGCGATGGTTGAGCACGATACCGCGCAGCCGCTCGGCGCCGAGACTGGTGTCGTCGGGCGACAGCGCCGCCGCGCCGGCCTGAGCGCCCGCATAAATCTCAGGTGCAAACGAAGCGCCAAGGAACGACATCAGCATCCGCATATAGAGCCGCGACGAAGCGGCGAAATCCGGCAGCAGCTTGCTGTCGCGCTCGATCTTCGCGCCGGTCTTGCCAAGGTTCCTGGCGAGCTGGTCGATGTTCGCGCGCACCACCTTGCCGGTCGGCATCACCGGATCGGTGTCGACCACCAGCACGCGGAAATTGTTCAGTTCGCCATGGCGCGGCGGCGGCAGCTGGAGCTTGTAGGCTTTGCCGGCCTCCAGCGGATCGGGCCCTGCGATCGCGTCGAGCAGCAACGTGAGATCGGCGGCGCCGCGCGCCATCGGGCCGATCACCGACAGGTCGCGGTCGTATGGCAGCGGCGGCAACGGAGGCGGCGTGTGACCGCGTGACGGCACCAGCGCGTAGGTAGGCTTGTGCGCGTAGACGCCGCAGTGAAACGCCGGCACGCGCAGCGAACCGCCGATGTCGGAGCCGAGCGACAGCGCGCCATAACCGGCCGCCAGCGCCGCTGAGGATCCGCCGGAGGAGCCGCCCGGCGTGCGGCCGAGAGCGTACGGATTATTGGTGACACCGTAGATTTCGTTATAGCTCTGCCAATCGGCAAGCCCGACCGGTACGTTGGTCTTGCCGAGGATGATGCCGCCTGCGGCTTTGACCCGGGAGATCGACAGCGCGTCTTCGGCTGGCGTGAAGTTCTTCTGCTCGGGGATGCCCCAGGTCGTCGGCAGTCCCGCCACATTGTAGGATTCCTTCACTGTCAAGGGCAGACCGAGCAGCGGCTTGTTCTCGCCGCGCGCCAGCGCCGCATCGGCATCGCGAGCGGCCGCAAGGGCGCGCTCGAAATCGCGAACGCAAATCGCGTTGATTTTGCTGTCGTGACGCTCAATGCGTTCGATCGCGTCCTGCGCCAGTTCGACAGCGGAGACTTTTTTCGCCGCCAGTGCCGCCGACAGTTCGATGGCGGTCTTAAAACTCCATTCCGATTTAGACAAGGCGGTGCTCCCGATCGGATTTGCCGCGCGGATGATGCTCAGTTTGCATGACCGCCGCAAGCGTGATGCTTCAGGAGCGTCGTGCGAACCTCGGCCGGGTACGTAGAGGCTATGCGATCTTTGCGCTTGACCGAAATTGCGGCGGCAATGGCTAAGCCGTGCCGATCAAAATGCCGACCCCGAGCACGATTGCGCCGCCAAGCACGATCTGAAACACCGCCTGCAGGAATGGCGTGTCCATGTAACGTGCGCGAATGAAGGCGATTGCCCACAATTCGAAGAACACCACGATGCAAGCGAGGCCGGTGGCGGCCCAGAACGCGTTCGGCCATGTATCCGGGATCAGATAGGGCATGGTGTGGCCGAGCCCGCCCAGCGCCGTCATCACACCGCAGGTCAATCCGCGCAACCAGGGCGAGCCGCGCCCGGTCAGCGAGCCATCGTCGGACAGCGCTTCCGCAAAGCCCATGCTGATGCCGGCGCCGATCGAGGCGGCGAGCCCCACCAGAAACGCCTGCCAGTTCTGGTGCGTGGCAAACGCGGCGGCGAACAGCGGCGCGAGTGTCGACACCGAACCATCCATCAATCCCGCGAGCCCGGGTTGCACGTATTGCAGCACGAACACGCGCCGGCGCGTTTTGTCCTCCTTCGCGCGCACGTTGGGTTTGAGGATCTCATCGGTGAGTCTTACCGCGAGTTGCTCGTGGCCCTTTTCCTCCTCGGCGAGATCGCCGAGCAGCCGGCGAACGCCGACGTCCTCGGCCTGCTCGGCGGCTTTGACGTAGAAGTGCTCGGCTTGGAGCTCCATCGTCTCGACTATCTTGCGGATGGTGTCGAGCGGCAGGTTTTTCGTCAGCCAGATCGGCCGCCGGCGCAAAAATCCCTTGACGTCCTCGCGGCGGATCGGCGGCAGATGCGGGCCGAAGCGCTGCTCGTACATTTCCAGCAGTCGGTGCCGGTGGCCGCGTTCCTCCTCGGCCATCTCCTCAAAAATCTTGGCGGAATCCGGATAACGTGCAGCGAGGTCTTCCGCGAAGCTCATGTAGATGCGGCTGTCTTCCTCTTCGGAGGAGATCGCAACCGCCAGCACCTCGCGCTCGGTCAAGTCGGCGAAATTCTTCACGGGGCAGCGCCTCTGTCTTAGTTTAGAACAATTCTAAACTGTTATAGAAGGCAACGGTTTCCCCGTCAAACCATTAGATGGCTTCGCCTGCGTTGCGCAGAAACGCGAGCAGCAGCCGGTTCACTTCCGCAGGCTGTTCTTGCTGCACCCAGTGGCCGGCGCCATCGACCAGATGGCAGCCGATCATGTTGGTGCACGCGCGCGTCTGCATCGCCTCATAGACGCCGGCGCGCTGATACGTGCCCCAGTCCTGTTTGCCGGAGATGAAGCAGGACGGCACGTCGATGGTTCGGCCCGACCAGGTCTGCAATTCCGCGACGAACGCGCCCGAGGTGCCGCAGCGATACCATTGCAGGCCGCCCTGGAATCCGGTTCGGCCATATTCGGCGCTGTAGAAGGAAAGCTCGCCGTCGGGCAGCCATTGGTTGGCGGCGATCTCGGCTGCCGGTGGCATTTCTTCGGCGACCGTCGCGGCCATGTCCTTCGCAAGGTCCATCACATAATACGTCGGCAATTTTGCCAACTCGCCCGCCGACCATGATTTGAGCGGGTAGGGCTGGTTGCCTTTCCAGTCCGCGCTCTTGTGATGATAGTAGGCGCGGAGGAAATCATGCACGCCTTGCGGCGCGCGGTGCATGTCGGCATTGGCCTCGCGCGTCGAGTAGTACCATTGGTAGTGCTTGCGCGGCCGTGGCAGCGCCGCCAGCTCCCGATGCACGGGATCTTCCGGCGCCGGCTTTGCCGGCGCGTCGGCGGTGTTGAACGGCAGCGACGGCGGGCCTGCGAACGGCGCGCTCATCATCACCACCGATCGGAACACGTCCGGCCGGATCAGCGCGCACCATGCGGCGACCGAAGAGCCGAAGTCGTGCCCGATCACAGCATCCACGGATCGATAGCCGAACGCCGATACCAGCCCGAGCGCGTCGCGCACGAGATTGGGGAGCCGGAACGAGGTAAGATCGCCGTCATAATCCGTACCCCAGCCGGTGGTGCGGCCGTAGCCACGCTGGTCCGGCGCGATCACGTGATAGCCGGCAGCCGCCAGCGTCGGCATCATCTTGCGCCAGCTGAAGGCCAGTTCGGGAAAGCCGTGCAGCAGCAACAGGCAGGGCCGGCCGCGTGTCTCGTAGCCTGCTTCCAGCACATGCATGCAAAGGCCGTTGATGTTCTCAACGCAGCGGGAGCGGATGCCGGAGGGGAGCGGGATGTCGGGAAGCGAAGTCATTCGTTCGCGTCTTTCTTCCCCTCTCCCCTTGTGTTCTCGGGAGAGAGGTAGCTAGCGATGGAAGTTGTTTCCTGGAGGTGGATACGCCGCTGATATTGCTTGTGTCAACCGAGACGGACGGTCACGCTTGATCCAATCAAGCTCGCGTAACGGCGCAGAAGATGCATGTTGATCCTCGTATGACGCCCGGCGAGCCGTCCCTTGTTAGGCAGCGACGATCGCGCTCCGGGTGCTCTCGACGATCGCCACGACCTCTGCCCGCTCGGCCGCCGGGACTGCGAACTTGTCAAGCGTCTGCGCCACGTCGTCCATGAACGCGTCCCACTCGCCTGGCGTGATACGCAGGTCTCGGTGGGAGCTCTCCATGTCCTTGCCGGTGTATTTCTGTGGACCTCCGGCGGCCCAGCACAGCATCTCGGTAACCAGATAT